>JASFOZ010000364.1:0-4922 GCA_050116255.1 Desulfarculaceae bacterium | reverse complement strand
AGCCCCTCCTTTATCAGGGGTGCTATGGTTATTTTTGTTCAATCCCTCTTCCGGAGTCCTGGCCTACATGCTTCAGGGCCTGGGCTATGAATGGGACCATGTGGTCAAGGGGGATCAGGCCCTGGCCTTGGTGGTCATTGCCTCGGCCTGGAAACAAATAGCCTATAATTTCATTTTCTTTTTGGCCGGGCTCCAGGCCATACCCAAGTCCTTGATCGAGTCGGCTGCCATCGACGGTTCAGGACCATTGTGCCGTTTTTGGACCATAACCTTCCCCCTGCTTTCACCCACCACCTTCTTCTTGCTGGTGGTCAACGTGATATACGCCTTTTTCGATACCTTCGGCATCATCCATGCCGTAACCCAGGGCGGCCCCCACAAGGCCACCGAGACCCTGATCTACAAGGTCTTTAATGACGGCTTCATCGGGCTGGACCTGGGCGGCTCCGCCGCCCAATCGGTGGTGCTCATGGCCATAGTCATCGCCCTTACCGTGGTTCAGTTCCGCTACATCGAGCGCAGGGTCAACTATTAAAGGGAGCGTGGCACCTTGGTGGAGAAAAGGCCTTTCGCGGCTCTTATGACGCATCTTTTATTGATCGCAGGGGTGGTGTTGATGCTCTTTCCCATCTATATCGCCCTGGTGGCCTCTTCTCACACCACCGACGACCTTTTGGGCCGGATTCCGGCCTGGTTCGGCTCCAGGTTGATCGAGAATTACAAGACGGTGCTTCTAAGCGGGGTGGAGTCTTCAGGCACCAAATCCGTGGGCGGCATGATGATCAACAGCCTGGTGATGGCCCTGGGCATCGCCGCCGGCAAGATCGCCATTTCCCTGACCGCTGCCTATGCCATGATTTATTTCCGTTTTCCTTTGCGCAACACCTGTTTTTGGCTCATCTTCATCACCCTGATGCTGCCGGTGGAGGTGCGCATCCTGCCCACCTTTGAGGTGGTGGCCAAGCTGGAGCTATTAAACTCCTACTTCGGGCTGATCGTGCCCTTGATCGCCTCGGCCACGGCCACTTTTTTATTCCGGCAGTTTTTCCTCACCATCCCGGACGAACTGTTGGAGGCGGCCCGCATCGACGGCGCCGGTCCGCTTAGGTTCTTCTGGGATGTGGTGCTGCCCCTGAGCCGTACCAACATAGCCGCCCTTTTTGTGATTTTGTTCATCTACGGCTGGAATCAGTACCTCTGGCCTTTACTCATTACCACTGACGAGCAGATGTACACCGTGGTGATGGGCATTCAGCGCATGATCAACGTGGCTGACACCGTAGCGGAATGGAACTACGCCATGGCTACCGCCGTCCTGGCCATGCTGCCTCCGGTGGTGGTGGTGGTCCTGATGCAAAGGCTCTTTGTCAAGGGATTGATTGAAACCGAGAAGTAACAAACCTCATGGGGCAGCCATGTTAGAAAAACATAAGGCAAGGAGGTGGGTTCATGGCTGAGATCGCCTTACGCGGACTATGTAAGAGCTTTGGCAAGGTTGAGGTCCTGCACGATATCAACGCCCGCATTCCCGAAGGTGGGTTTGTGGCGGTGGTGGGGCCCTCTGGCTGCGGCAAGTCCACTATCTTGCGCCTGATCGCCGGCCTGGAATGGGTGACCCGGGGCGAGGTTTTGATCGGCGGCGAAGTGGTGAACCGCATGGAGCCCAAGGACCGCAATATCGCCATGGTATTTCAAAACTACGCCCTCTATCCTCACATGAGCGTCTTTGACAACATGGCCTATGGCCTGAAGGTCAGGCACATGCCCAGGATCGAGATCAAAAAGCGGGTTGCAGAGACCGCAGAAATACTGGGCCTGGCTGATCTCCTCCAGCGCCGGCCCCGTCAACTCTCAGGCGGGCAGCGGCAACGGGTGGCCATGGGCAGGGCCATTGTGCGCAAGCCCAGGGTTTTTTTGTTTGACGAGCCCTTGTCCAATCTGGACGCAAAGCTTCGCAACCAGATGCGGGTGGAGATCAAACGTCTGCACCGGAAACTGAAAACCACCAGCGTTTATGTGACCCACGATCAGGTCGAGGCCATGACCCTGGCGGATCAGATTCTGGTGTTGCGCCAGGGCAGGGTGGAGCAGATCGATTCTCCCCAGCGCATCTATCACGCTCCGGAAACCGCCTTTGTGGCCAAGTTCTTCGGATCTCCATCCATGAATCTATTTCCCGGCGTCTTGGGAGAGGATCAGGCGCATCTGACCCTGAAAAGCGGAGCCAGCCTGGTGTTGCCCGCTCCTGTTGAAGCAAGTCCGGGCAGCGCCGTTTTGGTGGGGGTGCGGCCGGAGCATCTGGGCATCGGCAAGGGCAACGGCGACAAGGGCCCTGGCTGTGAGATATTGGCCCAGATAAGCATCTTGGAGCCTTTGGGCTCGGATAAAGTCATACATTGCCAAATAAACGGCGCGGGTCAGGATTTAGTCACCGCCAGGCTGCCTGGCGACGCCCAAGTTGGTGAGGGCGATCAGATAAGCTTAAGCTTGTCAGCCAAAGACCTGCACCTTTTTAATCCCCATAATGAGCGCCGCTATAGGTCCAAACCCACGGCCTGATCCAGGCAAAAAATACCCCCAGCCGATAATCCCCCCCGGCTGCATGGGCCTTGACTCCCATAAACTCAGGATCATAGCAGATTGTTGAAAAGGCCGTCCTAGCCTTTTTCAATCGCAAGATGGTAAAAACGTGGTTTTACCATCTTGCGCAAATTGCTTGGCTTTTTGTGCCTGCGCAATTTGGCGGGCCTTCCATGGCCCACCTAACAGACTGTTTTTCAACAGCCTGTTAGGCGGCAGGCCCGCTTTGGCCTCCATTTTGCTTAATCAAGTAGGGTACAATAATAAAAAGCCCCGCCCGCAGGGGAGTAATGTTATGAGGCCGCACAGGTCGGGGGTTTTGATGAACAAGGCACTGATTTGGGGGGTTATGGCCTGGGCCATGGCAACCGGCCTGTTTTGGGGGGCAACTGCCGCCGCCATGGTTCCGGCCGCCTGGCCGGGCAAGGTTCTGGAGGTGGTCTCCGGGGATATCTTGGTCGTGGTCCGCCCGGATAATGTGTCGGTGAAGATTCGCATTGCCGAGATAGACTGCCCCGCCCTGGACCAGCCCTGGGGAAAACAGGCCCGCCGGTTCACCATGGCCCGGGTTAAGGGGCGGGAGCTGAGCATCGTGCCCGGCAACCTGACCGCTGACGGCATGGTGGTGGCCAGGGTGGAGCTGCCGGGCGGGGTGAGTCTGGGCGAGGAACTGCTCCGGGCCGGCCTGGCCTGGTGTTGGGAGCATTCCCGGGACCCATACCTGGCCCAGATTCAAAAGGAGGCCTGCAAATCCAAGCGGGGCCTCTGGTCAGACCCTCATCCCATCCCCCCCTGGGAATGGCAGGGCCGGTGACCAAGAGGGTGTCAGTCTTTTTTCCCGGGGCGTAAATAGTCTCTTTTTATGGCGCTGAGATATTGCCAATGCGTCTTGCGCGACCGGGGCATGCGCAGATCAATACAGCAGTCCAGGCAGAATACTTCTGATCGGTGCCGGTACTCTTGGCCGTTTTTTATTTCCTTGCCGCACCTGCCGCAGTGAAGCGGTGACTGCTCTGAGTTTTCAGGCTGGTTGCTTCTCATACTGGAGGCTCTGTACCAGGTTTTCCCTCATGTTTGATTGGCATCAGTATTTCACAGCACCAACCAGCAACTATCGCTGTCCGGCCTTAGCCTTTCTTAACGATACACCACGTTCTCCAGGGTGAACACAAAGGATTGAATACCATTGCCGGTTATCACAATATCCGCACTGGCGATGCCGTTCACAGGGATGCTGGTGATGTCCCTAAGCGTATAAAGTGCAACGGTTTGCCCTTCCAAAACCCAGGTCCCTACACCGATCCAGATAACCGGATTAAAGAGGAAGGGCTCCGTCTGTCCCGGGTATATCTGCTCTTCACTGGCCAACAGCTTGCCATCTTTATAAATGTCGGCGTCTATGGCGCTTGTCTTAAGGTCGTTTCTCATCTCGAGCCAGGCTGGGTTGGATGCCGCACCGGCATAGGTTATGTTATCTCCGGCTACATCCCTGACCAGACTGAATACCTGACCAGGTTCTGCGTCCACCTTGGGGGTGCCGTTGCCGTAACTGTCAGTAAAGCGGGCCTGCATGGAGGAGGTGTAATTGAAGGGATGATTCCAACCCATACCCAGACTATTGACCACCTTCCAGGCCACGGCCGAGCTATTATCAGCAGAGGCGGAGTTGGTCTGAAACAAAACCAACTCGAGGTTGCCGGTGTAATTTGTATTGTTGACAAGGTTCAGGGCGGCATTCTCCTGGTAGATGCCGTCATCAAAGAAAAGGGCGGCGTTTTCAAAGCTCTCCGGCGGCGGCGTCCCTATTATCTCCACCTGCGCACTGACCCCGTCTTCGCCTGCTTGAACCTCATGCACCACAAATTGGTAGGTCTTAAGTTCCGAGCCGTTTTTCACAATAAGGGATGACACCAGATCTACCTCATAAAAGGCCCCGCCTTGGTCCCAGAAAGGCCAAAAATCCGCCAAGGCCATATGATCGGCATGGCGCTGGGATTGATCCATATAACGGGTGGCATATGGTGTAAGACCGTTTAGGGTGAGCACTCCGTCCGCGTAGGTCCCTGAGTCGCCGGATAGGATGTAGGAGTAATCCAGGTCAGTGACATAAACCTGATCGCCTGCCAGACAGGGGGCTCCTCCGCTAAAACCACCGGCCCAGACAAGCGCCAACACAACCCCAAGAAGAACTACAGCATGATTTTTCATTTTATCCCCCATGTCTTAGAAACCCGATGCGCTCATACAATTCTAAAATTACATCTCTACATGAAACAGCAGCTTATCCCGGCTGTTTGCGGTTTGGTTATGGTCTTGTAGTCCTTGGCATGGCCATGGGAGCC
>JASFOZ010000363.1:0-4945 GCA_050116255.1 Desulfarculaceae bacterium | reverse complement strand
GAAGTCCACTCCATAGGTCCAGGTGTTGCCGTCCACGGTGACGGTCTCGCCGCCCACCATGGCCCCCAGGTTGAGGTTGATGGAGCCGGTGGCGGTGGCGCCGTTGTTAATGGCGTCTATCACTTCGTTTAAGGTGGTATCGTCATCCACGGCGATGCCGCCGGTGGCCGCCAGGTCAAAGGCGCCGCCCTCGGAATACAGGGTGAGGTTGCCGGCGCCGTCGTCAAAGGCATAGTAGGACAGACTGGGGTCGGAGTTGATCTGCTCCGCCAGCCAGGTGGCCGCCGCCGCCGCCGAGCCCAGGGCGGGCAGATTGTAGACATCAGTACCGATGGTCACGGTCTCAGTTCCGGCCGTGGCCCCGGTGAAGGTGATGCCGCCGCTGGTGCGCAACGTCTGGGCCACTCCGTCGCCGGTGTAGTTGAACTCCTCTCCCATCTCTCCGCTCACCGGCTGGTCGGCGTCGCTCACCACGGGACTAAAGGTGTAGCTGTCACCGTCCGGTATCAGGGCATCGGTGGACACCCCTGAAAGGTGGCCGTCGCTGTCGAATTCCAGATAGAAGGTGTTGTCAGGCGAGGCGGGATTGGCGCTGACGGTCCCATCCGCCTGCTGCTCAAAGACCGAGGCCTTCCAGATCCTGGTGGCGCCCCCGCTGAGGCCCGCCATGCGCTGATAAAACACGGCCATGGAGTGGGGATTGCCCTCGTCATCATAGACCGTGAAGCTCATACCCGAGTTGTAGGTGGCGGCGTTATCTGGATCAATGGCGTCGGCCTGCAGGAATCCGTTGAAGTCGTCGGCGTTCAGGTTGATTCCCAGGTTCACGTAGCTGGTGGGGGAGGCGTCTTCGGTCTCCAGGGGTATCTGGATATCCTGCAGGGCCCCCACCACCGGCTCTCCCTCATCGTCCACGGCAAACCCCTGCACCACGTAGCCCTCGCCGTTCACCAAGAAGCCTTCCTGGTCCACCAAGAACTGCCCCGCCCGGGTGTAATAAAGGCTGGTCGGGTTCAGGGGATCGCGCACCGTGAAGAATCCGGCTCCGTTTACGGCCAGGTCGGTGGCGTTTTCAGTGTACTCCAGAGATCCTTGCACCATCTGGTTCTGCATGCCCACGATGGTGCCCAGCCCTACTTGCTGGATGTCGGGCGCGCTGGTGGCCAGCTCCTGGGAAAGTAAATCCTGGAAATTGGTGCGGGTGGACTTAAAGCCATGGGTGTTGACGTTGGCCAGGTTGTCGGCCACGCTCTCCATGGCCTGGGAAAACGCCTTGATGCCCAAGGCCCCGTTGTACAGCGAACGCATCTCCATACTTTTGCTTTCCACCCGCCCGGCGGGGCCTGGGAAAATGGCCGCGCCGGGGCATCCTCTCTGGGGATGGATATTTCTCCGCTGCTCAGGAAAGCAAGGTAAGTGCCAGGTGGGGCCTCACACGGTTTATTAAATTAAAATTAGCTACTTAAACCAAAGAGCACCCGCCGGAAAGCAGGCGCTTCGGGGGCATTTTTTGCCTGGGGCGGGTCAAGTTTTCAGCCTGGGCGCTAAGGGGCCGGCCAGGGTTTGAGGGCATCTATTTGACAATTGCTGGCGTTGGCTAACAATTGCAGCCGGACTAGGCTAGAATGAACAGACGAGGCTGGGGATTACGCCCAGACGATGTTCCCTTAAACCCTCTCCAGGAGTTTCTGGCCGTGACCGATATATACTGGCCCGATGCATATCTCAGCAAACGCTGTTCTCCGGCTGAGGCCATGGCCAGGATCAGGCCGGGGCAGCGGGTGTTCATCGGCTCTTCCTGCGGCGAGCCCCAGCGCTTGGTCAAGGAGCTGGCTGATCAGTCCGCCTGCTTCACCGACCTGGAGATTGTCCGCCTGCTCAGCCTGGAATCCTCTCCCCTGACCCTTATCGCCGATGAGACCGCCTGCCACAGCTTCAATGTACGCAGCTTCTACCTGGGCTCGGGCAAGCCCCGCTCCTTGGCCGGAGTGAAACGCTTCATCACCCCCATCAACCTCTCGGCCGTGCCCCGCCTGTTCATGTCCCGCGCCCTGCCCATCCACGTGGCCCTTATTCAGGTGTCGCCGCCTGATGACTTCGGCTGGATGAGTCTGGGCATAAGCGTGGACGTGACCATGGCCGCGGCCCGCTCCGCCGACCTGGTGATCGCCCAGGTCAATCCCAATATGCCCCGGGTTTTGGGCCGCAGCTTCCTCCACGTCAACGAGGTGGATGTCGTCGTAGAGCATGAAGAGGAGCTTCTGACCGTGGGGCAGGCCCCGGAGATCGAGACCGCCCACCTGATGGCCCGGCATGTGGCCAAGCTCATCGAAGACGGCTCCACCTTGCAGATGAGCCTGGGGGCCACTCCCCAGGCCAGCCTTTTGGCCCTGGCGGATAAGAACGACCTGGGGGTGCACACCCAGTTCATCACCAGCGGCATCATGAACCTGGTGGCCCGGGGCGTGATCACCAACCGCTACAAGGGCTTCAACGAGGGCAAGCTGGTGGCCTCCGGAGCGGTGGGCGATAAAAACCTCTACGAGTTTTTGCACGACAATCCGGCCCTGGAGTTCCACCCCTCGGATTATGTGAATAATTCAGCCATCATATCCCGCCACAACAAGATGGTCTCCATCAACGTGGTCATGGCCATGGACCTGAGCGGCCAGGCCGCGGCCGACGCCCTTCCTTATAACCACTTTTCCGGGGTCACCGGCACCATGGACTTTGTGCGGGGGGCGGTGGCTTCGCCCGGGGGCAAGTCCATCCTCATGCTCCCCTCCACCACCCTGGACGGCAAGGCCAGCCGCATCGTAGCCAGCCTTGACAATATCCCGGTGGTCATCCCCCGGGGCGACATCCATTACGTGGTCAGCGAATACGGGGTGGTCAACCTCTTTGGCAAGAGCCTGCAGGAGCGGGCCATGGCCATGATCAGCATCGCCCACCCTGATTTCCGGGAGGAGCTCTTTCACCAGGCCAAAGAGGCGGGTTTGTTGGGGCGGGAGCGCACCCTGGCCGAGTCGGTGCATGGGGTGTATCCCCTGCACCTGGAAGAGACCAGGGAGTATGAAGGCCAAAAGGTGCTGTTTCGGCCGGCCAAGCCCGTGGATGAGCGCCAGGTCCAGGAGCACTTTTACACCCTGGACCGGGAGGATGTGATCAGGCGCTTCTTCCGGCAAAAGACCAGCTTCTTCCGGGAGGAGGTGGCAGGCGTCACCCAGGTTGACTACAAAAAGGATCTCACCATGGTGGCGGTGGTGGGGGAGGTGGGCTTTGAAGATGTCATCGCCGTGGGGGCCTATTACCTGGACCCGGCCTCGAACCTGGCCGAGGTGGCATACTCGGTGAGCAAGCCCTGGCAGGGCAAAGGCCTCTCCAGCGTGATCCAAGGGAAGCTGGCCCAGGCGGCCCGGGACAACGGCATCAGCGGCCTGCTGGCCTACACAGACCCCAGCAACCGGGCCATGATCAGCCTGTTCAACAAGCTGCCCTATGAAACCGAGACCCGTTGGGAAGAGGGCATTTTGGTGCTGACCTGCCGTTTTGACAAGCCCAAAAAGGCGCCAGCTTCCGGTTCAGGAGCCTGACAGGAAAAACCGGACCAGCCTGATTTTTTCCTCGGCCCAGATCAACGGGGAATTGCATCTTGCAGCCGCAAGGCTTTAGTCCCCAGTGGGGGTCACTGAACTGCCTTCCACCATCAGCACCACGGTGTGCTGGGGCGCCCGGGTGCGGTGATTCACGCCCTTGGGCACGGTAAAACCCTGGTGCTGATCCAGGGTGATGGTCTTGTCGTCCAGGTCCAGCAGCAACTGACCCTGCAATACAAAGAAGAACTCGTCTTCAAGGTCATGCTTGTGCCAGTGGAACTCTCCCTTGAAGATGCCCAGCCTGACCACGCAGTCGTTCACCTGGCTCAAGGTCTGGTTGAACCATTCCTCTGAGCATTGCTCCACCAGCCCGGGTACATCGATGAGCTGTAAGAACCCGAACTTGTTATCCAGATTGATCTTGTATTCGCTCTGTCCTGGCATGACCGCCTCCTTTGGAATTCCTATGCTCAATTAAAATAGCTGGAGGCTATCCATGTCAATGACTGTAAAGGCTGTCTAGGTTTATTTAGTAACCAGGTCCAAGGGTCGCTGGGACAGGGTGCGGCAGCCGGTCTCGGTAACCACCACGGTCTCGCCAAAGCACATGGCATGATTGCTGTCACTGTCCATCAAGACCATGTGCAGGAAAAAAACCATATTGGGCTCAGCCGGCACCGGGTTGCCGTGATAAAACATGGGCCAGTCCATCCAGTTGGGGGCAAAGGTGGTGCCCAGGCTGTAGCCGGTGGCGTTGAGGCGATGCTCCTGCATGCCCGCCTGGTCGCAGACCCGGGCATAGGCGTCAAACACCTCCCCTATGGGGCGGCCCGGCTTCAGGGCCTCCTGACAGGCGCTCATGGCCTCCAGGCATACCTGGTGCATCTTGCGGTGAAGCTTGTCAGCACCGCCGATGGGAATGGTGCGCATCAGGGCGGCATGGTAGTGGCGATAGGCCGCCGCCCACTCCAGGGTCAACTGGTCCTGGCTTGAGAGCTTGCGCCGGCCTGACTTGTAGCGGCACAAAAGGGCGTCCTCTCCGGAACCGATGATGAACTCATTGCCCGGATAGTCGCCGCCGCCCTGGAATATCACCCCCTGCATGGCCGCCAATATCCCGCCCTCGTCCGCACCCGGGCCCGCCAGCCGGTGGGCCTGGTCCAGGGCCTGGTCGGCCAGATCCGCCGCCCTTTGCACGTACTCCAGCTCTGCCGGGCTCTTCACCACCCGCAAGCGGCTGACCAGGTCCGAGGCGTCACTTAAGTGGCAAAAACCCTCCAGGGCAGACTCTAAAATCTTGCCGTTTTTGGCGGTGAGGCCATAGGCGTCGTACTCCACCCCCAGGGACT
>JASFOZ010000362.1:0-4954 GCA_050116255.1 Desulfarculaceae bacterium | reverse complement strand
AGGCCACGGCCGCCCCTATGGAGGCGGTGGCAATGAGGTTGTGACCGCAGCCATGACCGATTTTGGGTAAGGCGTCGTATTCAGCCAAGAAGGCCAATTGGGGCTTGCGCGGTTTCACCCCCTTGGGCTTGGCGCGGAAGGCGGTCTCCACACCCCCCAAGGCCGTTTCCGTGGTAAAACCCTTTTGGCTTAGATATTCGGCCAGCCAGGCGCAGGCCTGCCTCTCCTGGTAGGCGGTCTCCGGGTTTTCGAACAGGCGCTTGGCCATCTGGTTAAGTTCTTGGCCCAGGCCTTCCACATTTTCTATTATTTGCTGTTTGATTTCGGAAAGACTTCGGTTGGGGTCGTCCATGATTTTACACGTCCTGAATTAAGGACAAAGACAAAAAAGGCATCTCCTTGGCCCCGCATCCACTGTTTCGCGCTGCCAAGCCCTGAACCAACCGCCGGAAACAAAACTTCAGGCCGGCAGCAGTGTCAATATCGGTCTTATGGGTATTTTTTCACCGCTTTGCGGTGGTTAAAATCTCTAAAAACACGATAAAGTTATTTTTTATTGGTTAAAACTACTTGATAACTTGACTAAAATTAGTTAATTAGCATAATGTCGACAATTGATTAATAGCACTGGCCAGGGAGAGAGTCAATCTTTATTTTCAGGCAATGGTGGTATATTGCAGTGAATTGGTCCGGCATGCCTTTAACCATGACATGCCAATACGAACCAACGGCCCTGAATAGACAAGGGCCATATGGCGGGGACAATGCGTCGGATTGAAAAGATAAGCTTTGAGGGTGCCGGTCTGGCAGAGCAAATTTCCCAGACCCTTATTCAGGCAATCCTGAAAAGGACCTTGCGGGGTGGGGACCGGCTGGTGGAGACCGAGCTGCAGAAGACGCTGGGCGTGAGCCGTTCGCCCCTGCGCGAGGCCTTTCGCGACCTGGAGAAAAAAGGCTTGGTGGTGATCAGGCCCCGCCGGGGCACTTTTGTCAAAAAGATCACCCGTCAGGACATTGAGGAACATTACCCGGTGCTGGCCTCCCTGGAGGGACTGGCTGCGCGCCAGGCTCATCCCCACATGGATGAGTCAAAATGCAAAAAATTGGCCGGACACCTTAAGGCCATGGACCGTGCGGCCCAGAAGGAAGACGTCAAGTCATTTTTGGATCACCACGCGGGGTTCCACCAAATCTACATAGAGGCCAGCCGGAACCAATTGTTGATTGCCCTGATCACGGATTTGCGCCTGCGCGGCACCAGGTTGCGTTATTTCTTCCCCCACACACCGGACTTTTTCCAGGAAAGCCTGGAGATGCACCAGGGGGTGATGAAGTACTTGTGTGACGCTGAGGCTGACCTTGATATGGTGGAGCGCGTTGTTAAAGACCACATCAATCAGATGCTCGCCCGAAAAGGCTGGGAGATCTAGGAAAGTCTGAGCCCGGTGAATTAAGGGAACTCATCGTTATCATAAGGAAATTTGATTATGAATTGGTTGGACCATCCATTGTATGACTGGCTGCAAGGACTGCGCCGTGAATTCCACATGTACCCCGAGACGGCCATGAAAGAGGTGCGCACCACTGCCCGGGTGAAAGAGGTCCTGGCCCAAATCGGAGTGGAGACAATCGACTACCCTGGGCTTGAGTCCGGTGTGGTGGCGGTTTTGCGCGGGGCCGAGCCCGGCGGCACCATGGCCATCAGGGCGGATATGGACGCCCTGTCTTTGGACGAGGATAGCGAGGCGCCTTACCGGTCGCGCAATGAAGGGGCCATGCACGCCTGCGGCCACGACGCCCACACCGCCATATTGCTGGGCGTGGCCAAAAAGGCGGTTGAATCCGGGCTGTGCGAACGCATCAAGGGTCAGGTCAAGCTGCTCTTCCAGCCGGCTGAGGAGAACTTAAGCGGGGCAAAAGCCATGATCGCGGCCGGCGTCTTGGAAGATCCCCGCCCCGAGATCATCCTCACCGGCCACATGGACGTAGAGGTCGAAGTGGGCCAGGTGGGCCTGTACCGGGAGGTCAGCCACGCGGCCTCGGACCGTCTTTTCATAAATGTGCAGGGCAAGGGGGGTCATGCCGGAGCCCCTCATTTTACCAGCGATCCGGTGGTGGCCGCCTGTCACATCGTTCTGGCTCTGCAATCCATCGTAAGCAGAAACTTAGATCCCCGAGACAGCGCCGTGATCTCCATCGGAATGATCCAGGCCGGCAGCGCGGCCAACATCATCCCGGACCGTGTCGAGATTACAGGCTCCATTCGCACCTTTACCCAAGCCAACCGCGACCTGGTCTTTGACCGGCTCAAGTCAATCGCCCAAAACGTGGGCCAGGGACTGGGCGCTGAGGTGGAGGTTACGATTAAAGAAGGAGTACCCCCCTGCCCAAACAACGATAAGGCCACGGAGGTCCTGCACCGGGCCGCCTCTCAGGTGCTCGGAGAAGAGAACGTGCTCTGGCCCAGGGCGCGGACCGGCTCGGAGGATTTCGCCCTTTTCGCCCAGGAAATACCCGGCGCGGTGATGCGCCTGGGCTGCCGCAATGAGGACAAGGGCATCGTGCATCCAGCCCATTCCCCCCGCTTTGACCTGGATGAGCGCGTACTCCCCCTGGGAGTTGATATCTTTTGCCGGGCCATTGAGGATTATTTAGGTGTTGTTAGCTAATAGGGTGTGAGCATTTAGCCGGTCTTGGGATTGGGGAGTTATGGTTTAAGGAGGTATGCGGCCTCCTGTATTTATACCGTTACAGCCAAGGGTTAGATAATCCTTGCGCCCGGCGGATGAGTCATCGGCATTTTTGTATGCCCATTCCTTCAAGCTGGACTGAGCGTTCAGCCTTACCATTAGTTCTTGGGAAATAAGGTCTGGTTTTTCTTAGGACTGTAAGTTCCTATAATCGTTGGCTTTGACCAAGCAGGTTTTCTTAGCCGCCAAGCCATTCAGCCACCATTTTAATTCTCACGTCCTTTTTCTGATTGACATAATTTACAATAAAATGTAATTTTCCAAATTATTTTATATCGCCGACCATGCTAGGAGGCTTTATCTGTGTCTGAGGACTCAAAAGAATCGTATCTTGTTGAATCTCTTAAAAAAGTAGCTCAGGCCTTTGGGGCCAGCTTAGGGCCCTGGTGTGAAGTAGTCATCCACGATTTGCGGAAACCAGAGTCTTCAATAGTAGAAATTGTCAATAGCAATGTGACGGGAAGGAAGGTGGGTGGGCCGATTACGGATTACGGGTTAAGGATGCTGATCGAGAAACCCACCCAGGACCTTTATATCGGCTATTCGACCTTGTCCCCAGACGGCCGGCAACTAAAGTCCAGCACTGTTCTATTCAGGGACCAAAACGGAGAACCGATAATAGCTCTTTGCCTGAACCTAGATGTAACTGATTTTATAAATTTCAATAAGACCTGCAATAGCATCATCGGTGCCCCCAACGACGTTGAAGACTTAGAGCCCATAGAGACCTTTGAGGCCGACGTGGTCTCAACCATGAAGAGCACTGCCGAACGGGTTATCTCTCAGGTCAGTAGCTCAACGGCCTATATGAAGAAAGCCGACAGGGTAGAGGTTGTCAGACAACTTGAAGACCAAGGCTTTTTCTTACTCAAGGGGTCGGTCAAGTTCCTGGCCAAGAAACTGGGGATGTCCTCGTTCTCCATCTACAAATACCTCGATGAAATAAAGGGTAAATAGAACGCAAACCAGGGCGGAATCGGACGGTTGCATACGAGCACTTGGTGCTGAACCATTGGAGGGATACATGACTGTGGATGAAAAAATAGCCGAGTTAGGCATAACCCTGCCCAAGGTTGACGATCCCATAGGCAATTATGTCCATGCGGTTAGGACCGGAAATCTCCTCTTCCTGTCGGGCAAGGGGCCCATCAAAGATGATGGACAATATTCCACCGGCAAAGTCGGGCTGGACGTGAGCGTTGAAGATGCCTATCAAGACGCCCGCCGAACCGGGATGATGCTTTTGGCGGTGGCGGAAAAAGAGCTGGGCAGCTTAAACCGGATCAATCAAGTGGTCAAAGTACTGGGGATGGTAAACGCGGTTCCTGAATTTGCTGAGCAACCAAATGTCATCAACGGTTGCTCGGATTTGTTTGTCGAGGTGCTGGGGGAAAAGGGGCGCCATGCCCGCTCGGCAATCGGTGTGGGATCTCTACCGGGAAACATCACGGTCGAGATTGAGGTAATTTTTGAAGTAAACCCGCTCAACTAACCAAAGAAAAGTAAAAGGAGACACCCAAATGATTAGGCGGATTACTTTTTTGGCTGTCCTTGCGACGTTGACGATCCTGTTTGCCTCCACGGCCGCTTTGGCCGGGGACAAACTGGTTATCAGGTATGGACATCATCATGCCGTGGGCGGCAGCGAAGACATGTACGCCCACAAGTTCGCTGATCTCGTAAAGGAAAAAAGCAAAGGCGCCATAGACGTCAGGGTCATGCCCGGCGCCCAGTTGGGCCAAGAAGGCGAGGCCGGAGAGGGCATCCACTTGGGCACTTTGCAGATGACGGTATGCAGTTCCCCATTTTTTAACAAATACGTCAAGGAGATGGGCATCGACTATTTGCCGTTCATCTGGGATAGCTGGGAGCATGCAGCCAAGGCCCTCAACGGAGATGCCGGCGCGGCAATGAACAAGCGCCTGGCCGCGTCCAAGAGCAATGTCAAGATTCTGGCCTGGCACCAGATCGGTTTCCGGAACATGCTTTTTATCAAGAAAAGGGTCAAGTCTCTTGCGGACATGAAGGGCCTTAAGATGCGCTCGCCGGAGAACAAGATATTCATCAATATGTTCCGGTCCATGGGCGCCAACCCCACGCCGATAACCTGGGGCGAAGTCTATACCGCCCTGCAAACCGGCGTGGTGGATGGCATGGAGTGCCCCCTGCAGTCCGGCATTGATATGAAGTTCGTTGAGGTGGCC
>JASFOZ010000361.1:0-4997 GCA_050116255.1 Desulfarculaceae bacterium | reverse complement strand
AAATGTTTGATAGCCAAGGGGTACTCGGTGCGCACATAGACATAACCAACGCTGGCGCCGATGGCGTATCCCCCTATGATCATGCCCTCTACCACCGCATGGGGGTCGCCCTCCAGGATCGAACGGTCCATAAAGGCACCAGGGTCGCCTTCGTCCGCGTTACATAAAACGTATTTTTCTTTTCCCTCCGCCTTTGCAGCCAGTGACCACTTGACCCCAGTGGGGAAACCCGCCCCGCCCCGGCCGCGTAAGCCGGACTTCTTCACCTCTTCAATTACCTGGTCGGAGTTCATGGTGGTAAGGGCTTTGGCCGCTCCGGCATAGGCCCCAGCGGCAAGGGCGTCGTCAATATCAGTGGGGTCGATCTGTCCGATGTTGGCCAGCACCACCCGCTGTTGGCCGGAGTAAAAGGGTATTTCGTCGGTGGTGTTAATCAGCTCTCCGCTGGTAGGATGTTTGTAGAGCAATTTTTCCACATAGCCGCCGCCAATGATGGTCTGTTCTACAATGTCTTTGGCGTCGGCGGGTTTTACTTGCTGATAAAAAATATTCTCCGGCTTGATGATCACCAAAGGTCCTCTGGAACAAAAGCCGTGACAACCTGTGGTCTTGATGCCTGGCATCACTTTCACGTCTTCCCCGGCATCTTTCAATGCATCTTTCAGGGCCCGGGCCACCGCCTTTGCATTGTTGGCCAAGCAGCCTGTCCCATGGCAGACTATGATTCTGGGTGCCTTGGGGTCGCGTTGTTCCCTTGCCTCCTGCCGCCTTTTCTCCAGGTCCTCCACCGAGGTGAGCATGGCTTCCCCTGGCTTGGCGCTAGCGGTTTGGGTCAATGGCATTTTCTTTTTCCTCTCAATCAGAAAGCTTCGTAACTTTATTAACCAATTTCTTTGAGGTGACCTTGGGCTGGTACTGCCCATCCACCACCGCCACAGGAGCCAAGGCACACGCCCCCAGGCAGTTGACCGTTTCCACTGTGTATTTCAGATCCTCAGTAGTGCCGGGCCCACTCATTCCCAGGTTTCGGATAAGGTTCTCCGCAATCAAGCCGCTTCCCTTTAAATGGCACGCAGTCCCGAGGCATACGTTCACCGTGTGCTCACCCTTGGGTTCAAGGCTGAAGGAGTTGTAAAAAGTTGCTACGGAATAGGCCCGGCTTAGGGGCACTCCGGTGTGATCGCACACCAGCTCCAAAGCCTCGGGGGAGATGTAGTTAAAGGCTGCCTGTATGTCCTGCAAAAGAAAAATGAGGTACTCCGGCTTGCCGGGATAACGCTCGATGATCTCGTCAATGTCTATATCGGGTTGGGGTACAGAAGCTTGGCTCACTTTCTCGCCTCCTGGTGTTAGGGGCCCTTGGGGCTATTTCACAGCTTCACCTAAAAGGAGAGCAACGCCCATGCCACCGTATATATTACGTTGAAATTAATGACAAAAATAGAGATAGCCCGTGGGCGGGAAAAAATATTGAAACAAAATATGTTTCAATAACTTTACAATCGCGGCTAAAATAAGCGGACAAGCAAGATTAACATATTGATAATGTTGCCATTTGATCGTTGAATAGATGCGGAGGGACATCCTGAAACATTTTGAAACAAAAATCGAAGGCGTCAGCTTATGGCCAAATCTTTCAGGCGCCTCCAGAGGGTGGTGCGGCTAATGCCCAATATCTGCGCCGCCTTGCCCTTCCTGCCCCCAGCCTCTTCCAGGGCGCGCAGGATGGCCTGCCGTTCGCTGCCGGAAAAGCTGTCATCAGCGGCTGCCGCTTGAGGAGCAGGCATTTCTTCCTTGTCCCTTATAAACTCTTCCAAGGCGGGAAGATTGCTCAAAAAGATCATGGGGCCTTTTACAAAGACATATGCGTGTTCCATCATGCGTTCCAGCTCGCGCACATTGCCCGGCCACTGGTGCCTCATGAAAAGACGCATGACCTTGGGGTCCACGCCGCGTACTTCCTTGCCGTATCTTTTATTCAGGCTTTCAATGAAGTGTTGCACCAGCAGGGGAATGTCCTCGGGCCGTTGATTCAGGGGCGGGAGAGTCATGGGCACGGTGCGCAAACGGTAATACAGGTCCTCACGAAACATGCCTTGGGCCAGGGCCCGGCTCAGATCCTTGTTGGTGGCGCTGATGATGCGCGCCTCCATGGGAATGAGGCGGGTGCCCCCCACCCTCTCGAAAACCCGCTGCTCCAGCACCCTGAGCAGCTTGACCTGGAGCTCGGGCTTAAGGTCGCCGATCTCGTCCAGGAACAGGGTGCCGCCCTTGGCCAACTCGAAACGCCCCACCTTTGATCTGACCGCACCGGTAAAAGCCGCTTTCTCGTGGCCGAAAAGTTCGGACTCCAAAAGGGTCTCCGCCAGGGCCGAGCAGTTTACCGCTATAAAAGGCCCGTTTTTCCGGGGCGATTGATGATGTATGGCCCGGGCGAACAACTCCTTGCCGGTGCCGCTGGGGCCGCTGATAAGCACGCTGGCATCAGAGGCGGCCACATCAGGGAGCATGGTAAAAAGCCTTTGCATGGGCGGGCTCTTGCCGATGATGTCGGCGAATGAGTGCCGCTGGCCCCCGGCTTCCAGACCCCCTTCCAGCCCGCTGATGGGGCGGAAGGTCTCCACCGCCCCCACCACCATTCCCTGGCGGTCCTTGACCACGTTGGTATTGACCAGCATGGCAATACGCTCGCCGCCCTTGCCCAGCATGCGCACGTCTTGATCCATGCGGGTTACGCCGTTTTCCAGGGTGGTGCGCAAGGGACAGCCGGCCTCGCACAGATCAGAACGGAAGATATCCCAACAATAACGGCCCAGGACCTCGTCCCGGGAGTAGCCGGTCAAGAGTTCAGCGGTCTGGTTAAAAGAGGTGATGCGCCAGCGGGTGTTAATGGTGAATATGCCCTCGGCCAGATTTTCAAACAGGGCCTCATACCCCAGCCTGGGCATACGCGAAGGCGACTGGTCAGGCTGAGGAAAGCCTCCCCTTACCGGCAAAAAGGTCCCATCGCGCAGGCCAAATATGACCCCGCTGATCTGCCGGGAGGGCCCGTACAGGGGATTGACCCAGCATATGACCGAAAACCGCTGGCCTTGGGCATCGTTCATATCAGCCCTGATGCCGTAACTGGCCTTGCCTTGCCCCAGGGCCACATCTATGGCGGAGTGAATTTCGCCCAGGCAGGGCCCATCCAGGTGGGCCTGCAAGGGAATGACGCCATCCGGGTCCAGATCTTGGCCGAACATGCGCCGGGCCGAGGTGTTACAGCCCATCACCCGCAGGCTGCGGTCCAACACCAGCACCGCTTCGCCCATGGGAGTCTCGGGGATCAGGCCCTCAGCCAATGCGCTGCCGTTGCCGGCGGATAAGGCGCCTGTGTTTTTCATTTCTGCGGACATAACTTAAGGGCAGGCAGGCGCGGCTTTTGCTTTCATCTCCGGCTGGAAAAAGCTCCCCAACCTACAAGCTATTTCACCAAGCCGGGCAGACACATCTTCAGGTCTTCATCCTCCAGGAATGAAGACACGTTCCAGCACAGGGCCCGGAGTTCCTGCTCATTCAAACCTGGATGTAAAAGACGAAATCCAAGATCATAACCCCGGTCCTTGGTCAAAGCCGCCAGCTCACGCAGTCCGCTCATTATTCTTTGGCCATCAGGCCCATGGGCCTGCCGGTAGGCCTTGCACAGGGTGCCCACCCTGGCCACTGAACAACGTTTGCAGGTGCGATCAGGCTCCATACCTGCAAGCCTTTCCTTTTTGTTTCAGCTATGTTTCATAAAAATCATACCCTAAAACAAAAGCCCATAAAAGCCTTAACTTAAAAATATTAATCTAATCAGAGAATTAATAGCAAGTTTCCCGGCGGCGTTAAGGAAAGCGGGAAAGAGTTAACCAACCAACCTGCCTTGGAGGTGCTCCCATAGCCGGGCCAAGGCCTGTGCCGTGGCGCCTTGGGGCTTGAACTCATTGATTATCCGCCCCTGGACCATGGCCTCCACGAAATCCGAATCAAAATCCAGGCCTCCCCAAAAGCCATGCCCGTTACTTTGGCTAAGCCGCTCCAGGCGGCTGGTCATGGATGGGTTCAGGTCCGCCTTGTTTACCATAACCTCGGCAGGCACCTTGAAATGGTGGCACAGCTCCAGAACCCGAAGCAGGTCATGCTCACCGCTGGGCGTGGGTTCGGTGACCACCAAGGCCAGATCAACCGCACTCAGAGAGCTTATCACCGGGCAGCCGATGCCCGGGGTTCCATCGCACAGGATCAGATCCAGGCCGCGCTCCTGCGCTATATCACGGGCCTTTTGCCGAAGTAACGAAACCAAGCGCCCGGAGTTTTCCGCGCCCGGATAGAGCTGGGCATGGACCATGGCGCCCAGGCGGGTGCGGCTGACAAACCAGTTTCCGCACTGGCGGGAGGGGAAATCAATGGCCTGGACCGGACACATGGCCACGCACAGCTTGCAGCCCTCGCAATTATCCGGGTTGACCCGGGCTGGTTCTGAACCTGACTGGCTTATGGCCCCGAATTGGCACAACTGCACGCACTCGCCGCAGGCCGTGCAGTCCCCGGGCCGCACCTGGGCCAAGTTGCCGGAGATGAACACCTCCTCATGCTCGGCCTCGGGCTGAAGGAGCAGATGCAGGTCCGGGGCGTCAACGTCGAGGTCAACCAGCACCTTATTAGGGGCCAGGGCGGCCAGGGCGGCGGTGATGGAGGTCTTACCGGTCCCGCCTTTGCCGCTGATGACTAATAGCTCTTTCATGTTCCGGTCTCTTTTAAATCGGCGGCGGTCAGGCCCTGAAAATGATCCCAGACCCGGATCAGGTCATGGTCCAGCCTGGGGCGCACCTCCACCAGGCGTTCGCCCCGGGAATAGGCCTGGGCCACCTCCAGATCAAAGGGAATCTGGGCCAAAACCGGAAGCCCCTTTTGCAGGCAAAAATCATTGACCTTGTCGTCGCCCAAGCCGGCGCGGTTGATGATGACTCCCA
>JASFOZ010000360.1:0-5009 GCA_050116255.1 Desulfarculaceae bacterium | reverse complement strand
TGCCAAGGGCAATCCCGAAGAGGCCCGCAAAGTCATCGCCCGCGATGATGAGGCAGACAAGCTGACCCGCCTCTTTCTGGAGGACAACATACGCTGGATGAACCGGGAGTCCCGGGTCATCCCGCGGGGGGTTGAATTGATATTGGCCAGCCGGCACCTGGAGCGCATAGCCGATGGAGCCACCAACATTGCCGAAGAAACCGTGTTCCAGGTGGAAGGCGAGATCATTAGGCACAAAGGCTCAGTGACCAAATAACCCTGGAGAATGGTACTGGCTTCCCGTTTTGGCCCTTTTTGAGAATATGGGAGGGCAAGGACCAGAGGTCAGCCTTGGCTACGCGTAAATGTGAGGCGATTTATTTACGGTCCGTTATCCAAACCGGACGCCAGCCATTCAATTGACCCCCTAAAAGGTAATACCTCCAAAATCGCCCGGAATATGCATTCTGCACTGCCTATCTAAACACCGTTCCTCAAAAAAGTTGTAAACTAAACCGGCGTGCGGTTCGTCTTTAACTTCAAAGAGTCCGGCATTGCCCCTGGCGACCGGACCGGATCGGTGAAATGAGTTCCCAAAAGCGGTTACAATCACCGGTCCCTTCCCCAGAGCCCCGGTTGACATCCCTGGTGGAAGACGCTGGCCAGGGTGACCGGCAGGCCTTGGAAAAGCTGGCCGAGATTTTTTGGGTGGATGTATTTCGCATGATCTATTACCGCACTCAATCCAAGGAAGACGCAGAGGACCTTACTCAGGATGTTTTCCTGCGCGCATTTGCCAACCTGGGCAAGCTGAGGGAGCCCGGCCGTTTTAAGCCCTGGCTCTTTGGGATCGCCCTGAACCGGGTGCGCGATCATATGCGGCGGAAAAAGATCATCAACTTTATCGGTTTTTCCGGATATTCATCCCAGGACGAATCCCCGGAAATGCGAGACCCCCATACTCCTTCGGCCCAGGCCCTGGTAATGAGGCGTGAGTTCTGGAGACATGTGCAAGGATTCAGCAAACGGCTGGCGCCTTCGGAAAGGGAGGCATTCACCCTGCGCTATTTGGACCAGTTGACCATACCTGAGATTGCCCAGGTCTTGGGAAAAAGCCAGAGTTCGGTGAAGACCCACCTCTACCGCGCTGTGGCCAAGTTCAAAAAAAACAAGCACTTGCGAAAGGCGCTCCAGGGAGTTTGAGTAATGGCTGCCCAAGGACACCTCAGCCACAGACTTTTAGCCCAGGCAGCGGTGGGCGGATCAGAGTTGGACTGCGCCCAAGCGGCTCATTTGGCCTCCTGCCCCAAGTGCGCCCAGGCCCTTAAGCGGCTTCAAGCTGATTTGGACCGGCTTACCCTCCAGGCCCGGGAGCATTGCCCCCAGGCCCCGCCTTTGTCTCTTACCCAAAGGCCAAAGGCGAAACGGGTGTGGTGGCGGCCCAAGCTGGCCTTGGCCGGGATGGCCGCGGTGGCGGCCTTGGTGATGGCAATCTGCCTGGGGCCGCAGGCATCTGTACTAAAGCCCCACCACACCGCCTTTAACACCTTTGAAAACGGCGAAGAGGTTTTGTTCGCCGACCTGGACCCAGAGCCGGACGGGGGGTTGTCTCCTTTTCTGCAGTTCATGTTAGGGGGCGGGCAGATGGATCTGGATGACGACCTTATAGATTTCCTGGCGCCTGCCCCTGGGGAAGAGATGTCATGAAGGCATCGGAGAATAAAGCAATGCTAAGATTATGGTTTATCAGCATTCTGCTCACAATGTCCCTGGCCGGGGCCACTGGCTCAGCAGCCAGAAACCGCCCCTTGGACGCCATGGGAAAGTGGTGGCAATCTCCGGAACTGGCCTCTGAGCTGGGTTTGACCGCCGGTGAACGTCAAAGGCTGGACGACCTTTATATGGACCTGCTCCGGCGTTCACTGGACCTGCGCACCTCAGTGAAAAAGGCCCGCATCGAGCTGGACGCGCTGGTGGAAAAACCCGAGCTGGACGAAAAGGCCGCCCTGGAAAAAATCAAAAGCCTGGAAAAATCGCGGGCCCAGTTGACCGGGGTTCGCTACCGCTTTCTGGTGGAGGCCAGGAAGATATTGGGGCCCGACCGTTTTATAAGGCTAAAGTTTTTATACAGGGAGTACATTCACCACAATAGTGCCAGAAGAAAAAAGTTCAACAGGTAAGTAGAATAATGGGAATAACTTGGACCTTTATCTGAAAAACAGGTCATAAACGAGCATATTAACTTAGGAATAGAGGAGGATCTTATGCCCAATCGTAAAATGGCTTTATGGGTGACAGCGGCCATGATGGCCTTGGTCTTGTCCCTGGCCGGCTGCGCCACAACCCAGGGGCCTTCAAGGCAAGCCTATCAGGGCGGCGCTGTGGGGGCTGGCGTGGGGGCGGCGGCCGGAGCTTTGATCGATAAAAACAACCGCTGGCGCGGGGGTGTTATCGGCGCCGGCCTGGGCGCCATTCTTGGCGGCGCCATGGGCGAGATAAGCAACCGCGCCGCCCAGGAGGCAGCTTACCAGCAGAGGCCAGTGGTCTACACTAACGCGCCGGGCACGCAAAGAGTAGAGACTGCACCGGTAGGGCGCAAGGGCAATTGCCGCATTGTCAAAGAGAAATACTACGAGCACGGCCAGTTAGTTAAGGAGACCGAACGCGAGGTCTGCGATTAGCTTCCGGCTATGGGAGTGATCTAGGACCACAAAAAAAGATAAAACCAGGAGGCAGACATGAATTGGCGGAATCTAATGATTGCAGCCGGGCTTGCCCTGGCGCTGCTGGTGGTCAGCGGAGCGGCTAATCCCGCATTGGCCAGCGATTTCGATGAAATAGATAAAAATAAGGACAATAAAATCTCAAAAGCCGAGTACATGGCTTTTTGCACGCGGGGCAAGGCCAAGTGCGAAGATGAATTTAAGTGGTACGACCGCAACAATGACGGAATAATAACCCGGGCCGAATTTGAAGGCAAAATGAAAAAGTAACTGTAATTCTATAATAAATTTAAAAGGCCGGGCGCTAGCCCGGCCTTTTTTTGGGACCGGTTTAGCTTGGAGGCGACATCAGTAGTACAAAGTAGTACAATAAATCTAACTTGTGACAACCAAAATCAAAGGATTTTAACAAGCATGGGTAAACACGAGGTAATCAGTTTTAAGGCTGACGAATCCTTGCACCAGGCCTTGAAAGACATACCCAACCGTTCGGAGTTCATCCGTTCGGCCATACAGGCCGCACTCACCGGAGTGTGCCCTTTGTGTCAAGGCAAGGGGGTGCTTTCCTCGAAACAAATCAAACACTGGCAAGAGTTCATCCAAGAGCACGAACTAACCGAATGCAAAGAGTGCCACGCCCTGCATCTGGTCTGCCGGGTGGAATCCCACCCGCCGGCTTGTGAAGCCTAAACCGGTTCAGTAGTCCGGGAGAGATTAAGCGTGGGACATGCCCAAAAAGCTTTAGACACCCATCCGGTGATAATGGTTGAAGGACTGACCTTTTCCTACGACGGGGAGGCGGTGCTTGAAGATGTCAGCCTGAGCGTTGCCCAGGGAGACTTCGTGGCCGTGGTAGGTCCCAACGGCGGGGGCAAGACCACCCTGATGAAGCTATGCCTGGGCCTGCTTCACCCGCAAAAAGGCCAGATCAAGCTCTTCGGCCTCGCTCCCAGCCGGGCCCGCAACAAGGTGGGCTATCTCCCCCAGCACGCCCACACCGATCCCAGCTTCCCGGTGACGGTATTGGATGTGGTCTTAATGGGCCGCCTGGGCCGGGGCGGCTGGGAGGGATATTACCGCCGCCGCGACAAGGAAGACGCCCTGAAAGCCTTGGACCAGGTAGGGCTTACCCAATTGGCTTCCAGGCCCTTTTCCTCTCTCTCCGGCGGCCAGCGTCAAAGAGTGCTAATAGCCCGGGCCCTGGCCTGCCAGCCCCAGATGCTCATTTTGGATGAACCCACCGCCAACGTGGATCCCTCTGCCGAAAAAGAAATCCTGGACCTGCTCTACGAATTGAACCGCCATCTGACCGTGATCGTGGTTTCTCATGATCTGGCCTTTGTGTCCCCCTATGTGGGCCATGTCATCTGCGTCAACCGCCGGGTGGTTACTCACCCCACCCGGGACGTCACCGGCGAAGTCATAAGTCAGGTGTACGGAAGGCCGGTGCACATGGTGCGCCACGACCATATCGGGCCGCCCGGGGGATGCTGTTGTGAGTGAGTTCCTGGCCGCCCTCTCTGAACACGCCTTTTTACAAAACGCCTTGCTGGCCGGCCTTTTGGCCAGCGTGGCCTGCGGGGTGGTGGGCACCTATGTGGTCATAAAACGTATAACCTATCTGGCCGGGGCCATCGCCCACAGCGTTCTGGCCGGGTTGGGCGCGGCCCGCTATCTACAGGTGGTGCATGGGCTGTCTTGGCTCACTCCCATGATGGGTGCGGTGCTGGCGGCATTGTTAGCGGGCTTGACCATGGGCTTGGTCAGCCTCCGGGCCCGGGAGCGTGAAGATACGGTCATCGGCGCCATTTGGGCCTTGGGCATGGCTTTGGGGGTTTTGTTCATCGCCTCCACGCCCGGTTACGCTGTGAACCTGATGGGCTACCTTTTTGGCAACATATTGCTGGTAGCGCCGGCGGACCTCTGGCTCATGGCCATTTTGGACCTCGCGGTGCTGGCCGTGGGTCTGGGGCGCTACCGGCAACTGGTGGCAGTGTCCTTTGATGAGGAATTCGCCCGCCTCAGGGGGGTGGCCGCGGATTGGTATTATCTGCTACTACTGGGAATGGTAGCCCTCACCGTGGTCCTGCTGACGGCTGTGGTGGGGATAGTCATGGTCATCGCCTTGTTAACCTTGCCGGCCGCCATTGCCGGCCGTTTGGCCAAACGGGTCTGGCAGATCATGGCCTGGGCCGTGATTATAAGCATGGTATTCACCAGCCTGGGCCTGGGACTGAGCTACCAGCCAGACCTGCCTTCCGGGGCGGTCATCATTTTGTTGGCTGTGGGTGCCTACTTGGCGGTGGC
>JASFOZ010000359.1:0-5019 GCA_050116255.1 Desulfarculaceae bacterium | reverse complement strand
GGATGAGAGTGATTTCAGCTCCGGCTACCTATCCCTAGCCGCCAACCTGGACTACTCCTGGGTCTGGTGGGGCAAAAACTTCTACGGCTGGGCCGAGTTTTTCTTCAACGGCCTGGGCCGGAGCAACTATGTGCAGGCCCTTGCTGATCCTGACCTGGTCCACCGGCTGCAGCGGGGAGAGCTTTTCTCTTTGGGCAGGGTATACTTTGACGCTGAAGTGAAGGTGGAATTGCACCCTCTTTTGAATCTGCACCTCACCGCCATCGTGAATCTGCAGGACCCTTCTGCGCTTTTCCAGCCGAGGCTGGCCTGGGACCTGAGCCAAAACACCCAGCTCATCCTGGGAATCAACCTGTACTGCGGCGGCGAAGAGACTGAGTTCGGGGGTTTCAGGCTGCCGGGCACCACCTTGGAGGTAGCCCCCAGCGACAGCGCCTATTGTTGGCTGACCTACTATTTTTGATCAGAGCCGATTCTTTACCCAACCTGGTTAGCTCATAGCACTGTAGAAATTCAGGATGTTTTCTTTGGCCGCAACCAAAAACTCCTTCATTTCGGCCAAGTCCTGGGAGCTCATACCCAGGGTCTGCAGATCAGGCTCCTTCACCCCCGGAGGCTGGGGGTTGCCCTCTTCCCCGAGATCCAGTTCCTGAGGCAGGGCGTCAGCCACCTTTAGCATCGCCGTATCCCGGGGATTGACTTCTGAGGGCACCTCTTGTTGATGATGCACCAGGATGGGTCTGATGACCTCTTGGGGGAACTTCCAGCGCGAGAGCAACATGGCCCCCACCTCGCCGTGGTCAAAGCCCATGGCCTGCCGCTCCGCCAGGTACAAAGAGGCCTCATCCTGGGTGTTGACCCTCTCCAGGGCCTCCTTATAGGGCTCGGCAAAGAAATGAAGCAAGACGATCTTGCCCACATCATGCAAAAGGCCCACCACGAAAAGGTACTCGTCTTCCTTGCCGGCCCCGAATCTGCGGCTAAGCTCGGTGATGGCCGTGGCCACGGCCAGGCTGTGCAGCCACAAACCCTGACGCGAAAGCAACGGCGTGTCCTTGGGCTGGGGCAGGTTTTGAACCACGCCTATGGATAGGGCCAGGGATTTGACCATGTTCAGCCCCAACAGGGCCACTGCCCGGTCAAGGCTGGATATCTCTTGGGAAAAACCATAGTAAGCGGAGTTGGCAACCTTCAGGACCTTGGAGGTCAAGGCAGGGTCCCGGGAGATCACCTCAGTCAGGGCGCTGACCTCGCTTTTCTCGTCTTCTATGAGGGCCAACAGCCTGGCAACCACCACCGGCAGGGTGGGGAGTTCGTCGATCTTGGCGTAGATCTTTTTCCTGAGTTCCTTCTTGTCCATGGATATTGTCAAACTCCGGGGGAATATTTTTTGGGCAGGAAGAATACAGGCGCTTAGACTGTGGGCCAAATATAATTTATTTATCGGCCGCCAGCAACGCGGGCTAAACATATCACGGAACCGCCAAAGTAAAAATATTTTACTGGCACAGGATTTCGCATTGCGCTGATCAAGGCCGGGCAAGGCAAGCCGGCGATGGTTCAGGCCTGGTCAAGTTGCTCGCAAAAGGCCTCAATGTTGGTCTTGGCCTGTTCGTCGCTGAAGCAGCGCAGGTCGTTAAGGTCGCCGTCGATCACCAGGGTGGGCAGCTCCAGTTTCTTGGCCAGGCGCTTGGGCAGGCCGAACCTGCTGTTGGTATTGTAAGGGCAGGTCTTGGCTTCGTGGAACAAGATGCCGTCAACTTGACACAGGTCCACCCACTGGTTGATGTAATCCTGTTTAAAATCCTCGTCCCGGACATTGAAACACTCCAAAGAGGCCCTGGCCATGGACTCCCAGGGCTCCTCCGGGTCCAGGGCATCGAATATCCAGGAGTTGCAGTAGGTGGAGGCTACAATGGCGCTGCCGCACTCCAGGAACAAGTCAGCCAGCATACGCAACCGCCCCCAGACCGGCATGCCATCCCAATAAATGCGGTGCCGCTCCCCAGGCACGGCTGCCACCCCATCCTGCACCCTTTGTTTTAACTCCTCCAGAAGCAGATCATAATACTCCACCGCATCTTCTTGGCCGCGCATGATCACCGCCGGCCCCATGTGGATGCAATGGTCAAAGAAACTCATAGGCGCAGGCCGGTGCGAGGCGTACTCCAAAACCCGGCGCCAGCGCACGGTGCACTCCTTGGACAGATGTACTGCCTGGCGCAGACGCTCCCCATCCAACTTGTTTCCGCTGACCTGTTCCAAAACAGGGACCAAGCCCTTAAGCTGAGTCACCACATCCGCCACATGGGAATCCTTGACCTGGGAAATCACCCGGGGGGAATTTATACCCAGTATGGGGACACCCCATTCGCGGGCGTAGAACATGAACCATTCTTGAACCTCGCGGCACTGGTTGTTGTTAAAGACCAACACATCCGCCTTGGGTATATATTCCAGGCCTTGGGACCGGGTCAAAGGCGTAAACTTTTTCAGATAAGCCCCTATGTCGCTGGTGAGGTAGGAGCAGATATCCGGGGAGTAGCCCGCAGCCACGGCCAGGGGGATCAGGTCGGTAGCGGTCCGGCTGGCGCCCAGAACGGCGCCGTGGTTTTCGGGATAATACACCTCAAAGCCCATGGCTATGAGCAGCTCGCTGGGACCGATGCTGCTGCACCAGGCGACCTTGGCCGTTCCCTGCCGGCTGGCCCGGTCCAAGGATTGAAAGTAGGCGTTGGTTATCTTTCGGAGCTCTTCAGCAGAGTTCAGGGGCAGGGGGTTGGGCATGGAATAACCTTTCGCCTTATTAGATCATGTCCTAAGAAAGCCAAAAACTTATCTCAAGCCCTTAGTTTTGGGAGTCAGCCTTAGGTTGGGCGGCTTGATATTTGACAATTGTCACTGTAACATATGACAATATTATGTTCAAAATAAATCAACAAAGCCCCCTGGGCATCAAAGAACAGATCAAGGGCCAAATCCGAGGGCTGATTCTGAGCGGAGAGCTTTCCGCCGGTGCAGCCTTGCCTTCGGCCCGGGACCTGGCCGCCGCTCTCAATGTAAACCGTAATACCACCTGGTTCGCCTACCGCGAGTTGGCTGCCGAGGGTTTTCTTAAGCTCGTCCGGGGTTCAGGCACTTATGTTGAAAAAATCCATAAAAACGAGAACCTAAGCCGCTTGATCCAAATCTTCGGCCAGACCCTGACCCAAGCCCAGGCCCTGGGATTCGATAGCAGCCAGGTTGGCGATCTCTTTCTTAACTATTTGTCCCGCAGCCGGGATAACCTGAAACAAAAACAGGTACTGGTGGTGGAATGCAACCAGGAGACCCTGGACCGGCTGGCCCATGCCCTGCAAAAGGAACTGGGCGTTGAGACCAAGAAGGTTCTTATTCAGGACCTGGAGGCTGATCCCAGCCTGGTCTCACAAACGATTGCCGGTGTTGATCTGGTTGTGTGCGGCTTTAACCACATAGATGACTTCCGCCGGGCCGCCCCCGGCTGTACCCTGGGTGTGGCGGGGATTATGCTGCAGCCTGACATCAAATTAATAAAGGAACTCATGGCCCTGCCGCCCGGCACCAGGGTGGGTTTCACCTGCGCCAATCAGCGCAGCACCGAGAACCTGTACCGTCATCAAGTTTTTTCCAGCGGCACTTCCTTGAACCGGATGCTGGTAGGAGGGGACGACCCTAAAAAAATACAGGAAATGCTAGACCAATGTGACGTGATCTTCGCCAGTTTCGCGGTCTACCCCAAGATTCGCCGGCTGGCCGGCCCGGGGAAAAGGCTGATCGAAGTGGACGCCGCCCCGGATCCGGCTGGCATTGAAGTGGTCCGGCAAAGCCTGGCCTTGGCTGATTCTGAATCTCCCCATGACTGAACCAGGCCAAACCAATAAACATCGAGCACTCTTGGCTGCCCGGGCATCGGCCTCATCTCTGGGATGCTAGCCATCTCACACCCCTTTCCGGCCCCGGCGGTCTATTATCAGGGCCGCCAGGGAAAGGCCCGCTGCCAACAGACAGATCATCGCCGTAATCCGGAAGGTTCCTCTCACCCCGGCGACCAAGGCCGGGGCCGGCACCAGGGCGGGATCGCTCATCACCGCCAGCCCGGCAAAATTTAATACCAAAGTGGTAAATAGGGCCCCTATCAGGGGTATGCCGGTGGTGTGGCCCAAGGTACGGGAAAGGGCCAAGAGCCCGCCTGTGATCCCCAGGTGTTCCCTTTTTACTGCCCCCAAGATGGCGCTGTTGTTAGGGGCCTGGAAAAGGCCCAGGCCCACCCCGATGGGTACGGCCCTAAGCATATAGCCGGCCCAGCCCATGTCCGTATGCACAGTACTCAAGGCCAGACATCCGCCCGCCATGATCAGCAGCCCCGCCAGGCTGATGCCCCGGCCCCCCAGGCGGTCGGACAAGGAACCGGCCAAGGGGGCAATCACGCCCATCAAAAGAGGCACCACCATTATCAAAAGACCCATCTCCGCTGTGGAGTATCCCAGAACCAGCTGCAGGAAAAAGGGCATAATAAAAAAGCTGGCTATCACTATAAAGGCAAGAAAGCCCATCAGAAGGTTCAGGCTGAGCAACAGGTTTCGGAACAATCCCAAATAAAGCAGGGGCTGAGCGGCCTTGGCCTGCCAGGTGATGAAAATGCCCAGGCCCACTGCCGCCGCCACTAACAGGGCGACTATGCGGCTATCACCAAAGCCCCAGTTCTGTCCCGCGGTCATGCCCAGGGCATAGGCGGCCAGGGTAAAGAACAAAAAGGCGGCTCCGGCAAGATCAAACCGTTGCCCGTCGCCAGGCCGAGCCAGGGCGGGCACCGTCCGGCTCACGGTAAACAGAGCGATTAGGCCGATAGGCACGTTGACCAAAAAAATCGAGGGCCATCCCGCCACGGCGATGAGCACTCCTCCCAGGGGAGGGCCCAGGGCGATGCCCACGGAAACGATTCCTCCGATAACGCCCATGGCCCGTCCCCGCTCAGATGCCGGAAAAACCTCGGTGACT
>JASFOZ010000358.1:0-5031 GCA_050116255.1 Desulfarculaceae bacterium | reverse complement strand
CGTCTTTATATACGTGGTGGCAGTCATCGCATTTGATTTTGTAGTCAGCATGATGCTTCTTGTGAGAAAACTTGACGCCGGGCTTGGAGTGTTTGGGAAAGGCGGAGTCTTTGATGACGAAATCATCAGCCACCTCGCCGGATTTGGTCTTATCTGCCCACGAGGCGGTTCCCACAAAAGCCACCACCGCAAACGCCATACAGATCAAGATAATGAAAGCACCTTTTTTCATGGTGTTGATAACCTCCTAAATTCAGTAAAGCGGATATTTGCGAAAACCTTCACTTAACACACGTGTATATACTTCCGCCTGAGCTGCAATGTCAAGGGAATTTAGAGTTTTTCAGGCTTCAAACAAGCGGTTTTGCAGCAAGCGTAAGGCCCAATCCTCATTACGGTCCCTTAAAAAAACCTCGCACCGGGCCTAATCTTCTGAATCGTTCTCCGCCGCCTTGGCCCGCTCCCAGAGCCGGTCCAGGTCCTCGGGGCTCATGCCATTCAAGCCCTGGCCTTCTTTGCGGGCGCAATCTTCCAGCCAGTTGAAACGACTCACAAAACGGGCATTAGCCGCCCTTAGGGCGGACTCGGCGTTTATCCCCCTATGCCGGGCCCATTGGGCCCAGGCAAAGAGCAGGTCCCCCAGCTCCGCTTCGGCCTGTTTCTGGCCGGCCGCCTGGGAAAGCTCATCCATCTCTTCTTGAGCCTTGGCCCAGACCTCGCCGGAATTTGTCCAATCAAAGCCCACCCGGGCGGCCCGTTTGCCCAGTCGCTGGGCCCGAACCAGGGCCGGGGCATTCAGGGGCAGGCTCTGCATAAGGCCTTCCCCGGCTTGGGCGCGCTCGCGGCCCTTGATTTCGCCCCATAGCTCCAGCACTTGGGCGGCGTTTTCCATCTTTTGGGACCCGAATACATGGGGGTGGCGCTGGGTCATTTTGGCCCGCACCTGGTCTATCACCTGGGCCAAGTCGAAATGGCCTGCCTCTTTCGCTATCTGGGCCTGGAAGACTACCTGAAAAAGAACGTCGCCCAACTCGCCACAGATGGATGCAGGGTCCCTGGACTCAATGGCATCCACCGCCTCATAGGCCTCCTCCAGAAGGTAGGGTGCGGCACTGAGCCCGGTTTGTTTGCGGTCCCAGGGACACCCCCCCGGGGAGCGCAGACGCGCAATCAACTCCATAAGCCCGGCCAGGGCTTGGCCAGCCTGGGATTCCCCGGTTTTGGGGTTCACTTGGTTTTGCCTGGGGGGGGCGGTTTGGCTTGGTCTGCAGCGCCGGCCCGCTGCCGCAAGAGCTGGTAAAGGTCGTCAGCCACCAGGTCTACGAAGTAACTCCCCACCTTGAAGACATAGGGGCGCATGAAAGATTCCTTTTCCGCCATGGTCCGGGTGAAAGGAAAAGGGGTGCTTAGAATGAGTACATTCAGCAGAATAAAGGACAACAGGGCGCCTTTGAGCAGGCCTGCGGCGCTCCCGAATAGCCGGTCCAAGCCGGAGAAGGGGCCGGCGTGAATGAGCTTGGCCAAACCATGCCCCAAATAGGCGAATAGGAAAAACACCAGCAGGAGCACGACCACGAAACCCACGGCATGCCACCAGTCGCCTTGGATGCCGATCACCCTTTGCAAAAAGTCGCCCAGGGGGCGATAGGTGAGGGAGCTTAGCAGGATTGCCGCCACCACTCCGATGAGGCCCAGGATTTCCCTGACAAATCCTCTTACCAGGCCCCGAATCAGGAAGAAGGCCATGACAGCCATGAAGGTGATATCCAGAATGTTAGGGACATGGTCCATGGTAAAATGCTCTAACACGCCAGCACTTTAACTGTCAATAGGCCTGAAAAGGGATTGATTTTAAAAAAATCACTGTTAACGGAGGCTTATGGTTACATTCCATGGTTAGGTTGTTTTTCGGAAACCACCGAGCAACCCAGCGGCCTTGCCCCTCCCAGGGGGCTGTGGTATGGAGATTCAGATGATTTGCCACATTCAGGATCTGGAGTTACAAGGAAGCGCCGGCACTGATGTTTTCGAGGTCAGCGCCCAGGTTTGCCAGGCGGTGTCAGACAGCGGGGTGCAGCAGGGGCTGGTGTGCGTGCACACGCCCGGCTCCACCGCTGCCGTAACCACCATTGAATACGAGTCTGGCTGTCTGGCCGATCTTAAGGAAGCCCTGGAACGTTTAGCGCCCAGTGAAGCCCATTATGCCCATAACGCCCGCTGGGGTGACGGCAACGGCTATAGTCACCTGCGGGCGGCCTTGTTGGGGCCTTCTTTGACCGTGCCCGTGCAAGGGGGAGCGCCGGTTTTGGGAACTTGGCAGCAGATAGTGGTATGTGACTTTGACAACCGTCCCCGCAGGCGCCGGGTGGTGATTCAAGTACAAGGGGTCTGAACCTAAGATGCCTGTTTCCCCAGAGGTGAAAATAGCCTTCGAGGACACCGAGGTAGTGCGGTCGCTCCTGGGGCCCAGCGATTCCCATATCCGCCTGCTGGGCCGCGAGGCCGGCATTTCCATACGCTCCCGGGGCGGAGATATTGTCCTCAAGGGCTCTCCCGATCAAACCGATTTGGTTGAGCAGGTGCTGCGCCAGCTCTACGAAATCATCTCTCAGGGTTATCCGGTCTATGAAATGGACGTTGACTTCGCATTGCGGATCTTGGCGTCTGACCCCAAGGCCTCCCTGAAAGATATCTTTCTGGACCAGATATACTTTGCCGGCCGCAAACGGGTTATCACACCCAAGACCCTGAACCAAAAGGCCTATATCGAGGCCATGCGCACCCATGACCTGGTCATAGGCATAGGGCCGGCGGGGACGGGCAAGACCTACCTGGCCATGGCCATGGCCGTAGACTCCTTGCTTAAGGGAAGGGTCCAGAGGATAGTCTTGGCCCGCCCGGCGGTGGAGGCGGGCGAGAAGCTGGGGTTTTTACCCGGGGATTTGGCGGAAAAGGTTAATCCTTATTTGCGTCCCCTTTACGACGCCCTGCACGATATGCTGGACTTTGACAAGGCCGGGCGTATGATGGAAAAGGGCGTGATTGAGGTGGCGCCTTTGGCCTTTATGCGCGGGCGGACCCTCAACTCATCCTTTGTTATCCTGGACGAGGCCCAAAACGCCACCAATGAGCAGATGAAGATGTTCCTAACCCGCCTGGGTTTTGATTCCCAGGCGGTGGTGACCGGGGATATCACCCAGGTGGATTTGCCCAACGGCACCCGCTCGGGCCTGGTGGAGGCCAGGCGGATATTGGATGGAATCGAAGGGATAGCCTTTGTCGGGTTTTCCGAATCAGACGTGGTGCGCCACCGTCTGGTGCGGGATATAATCCTCGCCTACGATAGAGAAGGGGCCTGACCATGTCCTCAGCCAAAAAACCCAAACTGCGCGCCTTGGCCCGGGAGGCCGAAACCCCCGAAAACGGCCGGCCTCTGCGCAGCCTGGCCCAAACCATGCGCTCGGAGCAGGGGCGGCGCCGGTTGTGGCAATTGTCCGTCTTGGGAGGGATCGGCGCCTTGTTGGCGGTGGCGGCAACGCCTTTCCCCTGGAGCTGGGCGGATCTGCCCCGTTTGGCCGGCCTGGTCATGGTGACGGCCCTTTTCATGCGGGTTCTGTATGGGGCCTGGTTCAAGAAGTTATCTCTGCGCATGGGAGGTGCTCCCGGCGTAAAGGACTTGTTGTTGATAATCTCTTTGGTGGTTATGACGGCCTTGCTGACCCGGGGCTTCGCCATCTTCGGGGAGGCCCTGGTGCAGGGCTGGACCGGTGTGAGCACCAAATCCCTGGCCGTGGGCGCGCCTTTATGCGCGGGGCCGCTTTTAGCCTCCTTGTTGCTGGGCTCTCAGGCGGGCATGCTTATAGCGGTATTCTCCGGCTTTTTCGCCAGCTTGATGTGGGCTGATTCCGGCGGCCTGTTCATATACTTTTTGGTGGCAGGGACGGTGGCGGCGCACCAGGTCAAGAGCAGCCGCACCCGCTCGGACTTGATAAGGGCCGGGGCCTGGGCCTCCTTGGCAGGAGTGTTGATGATAGGCGGTCTGGCCCTGTACCAGGGTTGGCTGCTCTCGGCTGATTTTCTTTTGGCTTGGCCTGTGGCCGCCCTCAGCGGCCTTTTGGGCGGAATCCTGGCCGCAGGCCTGGCGCCCCTGGCCGAAGCGGCCTTTGGCTATACCACAGATACCAAGTTAATGGAGTTGGCCAGCCTGGACAACAAGCTGCTGCGTGAACTCATGCTGAAGGCGCCGGGCACCTATCATCACAGCTTGGTGGTCAGCAGCCTGGTGGAGGCGGCGGCCCGCGAGATCGGTGCCAATCATCTCTTGGCCAAGGTGGCGGCCTTGTACCATGACATTGGCAAGCTGAAAAAGCCTGACTACTATGTGGAGAATCAGGGTGGAGGGCATAACCGCCATGAAAAGCTGGCCCCTTCCATGAGCGCCCTGATTTTGATCAGCCACGTCAAAGAAGGGGTGGAGCTGGCCACAAAGCACCGCCTGGGCCGGCCGATCGTAGATATCATGGCCCAGCATCACGGCACCCGCCTGATAAACTACTTCTTTCAAAAGGCCTTGGACCGCAGGCGCCAGGCGGGAGGCGACGAGCCGGATAAGGAAGGCTACCGCTACCCCGGGCCCCGGCCCCAGACCAGGGAGGCAGGGCTGGTCATGCTGGCCGATGCCGTGGAGGCGGCGACCCGCGCCTTGAAAAATTACACCTCGGCCAGAATCAAGGGCGTGGTGCAGAGCCAGATCAACAATATTTTCGCCGAAGGCCAGCTGGATGAATGTGAGCTGACCTTAAAGGATTTGCATAAGATCGCCAAGACCTTCAACAGAATTTTGTCCGGGATATTCCACCAAAGGCTGGAGTATCCCTCGGCCCCGGAAAAGGCCAAAAGCTCCTATGGAGATAGTGATCCAAAACCGTCAGGACTACAGGAAGCTGGCGCTAAGGGAACTGCAGAAACGGATCCAGCGGATCTTAAAAGGCTTGGGATGCGCTGAAGATTGTGAGCTCTCTGTGGTGTTGA
>JASFOZ010000357.1:0-5045 GCA_050116255.1 Desulfarculaceae bacterium | reverse complement strand
CTGATGAGCTGAAGTCTTACCGCGATCAGCTCCAGGGGAGGTCCATGCTGGTCAAGAAATGCAAACCCCTGCCGGTGGAGGCGATTGTGCGCGGATTCATCTCCGGCAGCGGCTGGAAGGACTACCGGGCTACAGGGTCGGTCTGCGGCTATGAGTTGCCGCCGGGGCTGAAGCAGAGCGAAAAGCTCCCCAAACCACTGTTTACACCCAGCACCAAGGCTGATCTGGGCGAGCACGACGAGAATATAGACATGGACAGGGCAGCCGAGCTAATGGGACAGGAGATGGCCTCAGAGGTTGCCAGCCGTTCCCTGGCCATCTACAGCCGCGCTCAAGAGATGGCCGCCCAGGCGGGTATAATAATCGCTGACACCAAATTCGAATTCGGTTTGTACGAGGGGACGCTCCTGCTGATAGACGAGGTGCTGACCCCGGACTCCAGCCGCTTCTGGCCGGCCATTGATTACGAACCCGGCCGCGCCCAGGCCAGCTTTGACAAGCAGTATGTACGCGATTATCTGGAGGAGATCGGTTTTGATAAAAAGCCGCCCGCCCCCAGATTGCCGGCGGAGGTGATAGAGGGCACCAGAGCCCGCTATTTGGAGGCCTTAACCCGTCTGACGGGCAAAGGTTTGCAATAAGTGATAGAATTACCCCGTGTGTGTATGGTTGAATGATATGTAATCAGGAGGCATATTTTGAAAGAACAAATACAACAGGCCTTGGATAAAATTCGCCCCGCCTTGCAACGTGACGGCGGTGATGTTGAATTAGTGGATGTAACTGAAGATAATGTAGTGAGAGTTAAGCTTCAGGGCGCCTGCGGGGGATGTCCCATGAGTCAGATGACCCTGAAGATGGGCATTGAGAAAGTAGTGAAACAGGCGGTTCCCGAAGTAAAGAGCGTGGAAGCCGTCAATTAATCTTTTTAACTATGCCAGCCCCCGGCTGGGTCCCAATGGAGCATCGGGTCAGGCCCCGTGACCACTATGCAAGGACCAAAAGACACCACGGTCAGAGAGGATTCGCTCAATCACTCTGACCAGTTCAGACAGATAGCTGGAAGTATTTGCCACCGGGTCAAAAACGACTTCCAGACTATCGCTAATCTTATATCAATGGCAGCCTCAGGGGCGGATTCGCCTCAGGGGCTTAGTGCCGCCATGGACGGCCGCATTGCCGCCCTGAGCGCTCCTTACACCGCCATAGCCAACCTCGGTGCTCCTCCGCTTTTGGACCAACTTGCCCAAGAGGTGGGCAAGCTGGTTTTGCGGCAAAAAGGATTGGCCCTCAGAATCCTCTACGATCTTCCTCCCTTGGATTTAGGCCTGCGCATATGTTCTCCTCTGGCCTTGTGGTTATTCGAGACCATAAACAACGCCGTCTGCCACGGAAAACCAAATCAAGGAAATATTAAGGTGGAGGTAAAAGGAGGACTGGATGAAACCAATTTCTGGATTGTAGTCAGTGACGGTGGGCCCGGCTTGCCTTCCTCTATAGACCTTAATGACCCCCAGACCCTCGGTTTGGGCCTGATGCTGGCCCAGGGGGTGACGTCTTGCGATTTGAGAGGCCATTTGGAATGTGAAAACCTGAGCCCAGGGCTTAAGATAAGCCTTATCATACCGGCGTCTGAGTTCAACCGCCTAAATCAAGGACAGTGGAAATGAGCCTGAATCTAGTATTAGTGGAGAACTCCACTGGCGGACAGCAGTCGTTGGAGCCTGCCCTAAAAGCCATGGGGCATCAAGTGCTCAGTTCCTCATCAAGCCTACCACCACATGCCCAAGCCAAAGACGGCAAGGCGGATTTGATCATTTTTAACCTGGCAACCGGACAAGACCTTGCCGCCGCCCCGCAACTGCCGCCCGAAGATAAGACGCCTGTGCTGCTGGTGTCGCCGCCCTTGGACGGCGCCCTGGGCAAACATGTGGCAGGAGAACGAATTTACGCCTATGTTGTCCAGCCGGCAGACAGCCAGGTCCTGGAGCAGTCCATTCACATCGCCCTGAACAACTTTAGGCGCGAAACCAGCCTGCGCCGGCAGATCACCTCCTTGCGTGAGACCTTGAAGGCGCGCAAGACCACAGAAAGGGCCAAAGGCGTGTTGATGGATGAGTTCGGCATGAGCGAATCCGTGGCCCAGAATTATCTGGATAAAGAGAGCCAGCGCCTGAACTTGGATGTGGTTGAGCTGGCTGAGAGCATTCTAAACAAAGAGTTCAGGCTAAAGGCTGAGGCGGGTGAGTAATAGTCCCTGTTTCTGATTTTCCATGTAACATTTTTATTCAAAAGGCTAAGCCCTTTGGGCGCGTAAGCGGCCTTGAAAAGGGCGGAAAACAGCCATATCCAAATAAAATATGACACATGCGGAATCAAGGACGCTGTTTAGCGTCAATATCATCTTGACAACTACCTTAAGCGCTGCCAGAATTTTTTTAATAACAACCGCGTCCTGAAGGGCGCCACAAGGAGGAGCGCTATGAAGATCAAGAAGATCGTGCGCAAAAACCGCGGACTCTGCAAGTGCAAGAGTTCCTGCTAGCTTAGGCTGGCCAAAGAAGGGGAGGCTTAAAAAGGCCTCCCCTTTTTTTGTTCCTTCGTTTGGGAGAGGGCATGGATTTACGCGAGTCGGTCTGCGCCAAACTTTGCGCCTACTTCAAACCGGAAAAGAAGGAGGAGACCGGGTGCGGCGGGCTGCATTTGCTGAAAAAATACCCCGGCTTGCTAAACCAGGTTTCAGGCCTCGCCCCGGTTGTTGATGATCCCCTTTTCGGTATACATTCTGAAGACCCCAGGCTGCTGGCGGTGTGCAGCCATTGCGAGTATAGAATAGACGGCTGCGATTTCAGAGACCCCTCTGTGCCCAGGGATCAGTGCTCGCCCTGCGGCGGCCTGCGCGCAGTAGCCGGCCTGCTGTCAGGGGGATGGGACCTGGGCCTGTGAAGAAATGACCGAACGTGGACGCTGATCCCCAAAAGTACGTGCGCCTGGCAGACCAGGTCAGCCTGTGTTGCCTGGAAACCCCTTGCTTATACCACCGTCATAAAGACGAACTCTACGAACTCAACCAAGAGGGCCTGGAGGCCTTGCTTCGCTGTCACGGCAACCTGCGTCTGGAAGAGGTTGGGCTGACAGCTGATTTCCAGGAGCTATGCCTGGAAGAGGGCCTGCTGGAGCTGTACTCTGATCCCCGTCCCCGCCCCCTGCGCCTAGCCGCTTCCCCGCAGCCCTCCCTGCGCTATCTGGAAGTACAGATAACCTGGCGCTGCAACTTGAGCTGTGGACACTGCTACCTGGGTAAGGCCAGGTCACAAGACCTTGCCCTTGAGAGTTTTGCCGGCCTGGTGCGCGAGTTTGAAGACATGGGGGGCCTGCGCTTGATGATCTCCGGGGGGGAGCCCCTGCTTCACCCCCAGTGGCCCCGGATAAATGCGGTATTGGCTGCGGTAAAAGTGAGAAGGGTGCTGCTCAGCAACGGGCTATTGCTAAGCCGGGAGCAACTGGCAGATCTAAACGTCGAGGAAGTCCAGATAAGCCTTGACGGGCTGCAAAGCGGCCATGAAAAGCTCAGGGGTAAAGGCACCTTTGCCCCGGCCTTGCAGGCGGCGCGCCTGGTGGCGGAGCAAGGCCTGGACCTGTCCATTGCCACCATGGTTCACCAGGGCAATTTGACCCAATTTGAGGAATTGGCGGAGTTGGTTCAGGGACTGGACGCACAGGAATGGGGCATAGATGCGCCTTGCATCACCGGCAGGCTGAGCCACAATCAGCAGCTGGCCGTGGACCCGGACCAGGCTGCCCGGGCCATGTCTTTTTCCTTTGGCGGGGCCTATCATGGGGGAAGCCAGGGCATGGCCTGCGGCCTGCATCTGGGCACTGTGGCCCCGGACGGGCGCGTGGCCCAATGCGGTTTTTATTTTGACCAACCCCTGGGCCGCATAGAGGCGGGGCTGTGGACCTGCTGGGCCCGGCGCCAGCCGCTTAGCCTGGCCGCAATCCCGGAATGCAGTAAGTGTCCTGCGGCCGAGGATTGCGGCGGGGGTTGCCGTTTTCGCGCCCCAGGCCCCAACCAGCCCGATCCGGTCATGTGCGCCTTTTATAAAAACTAAACAAAAATGACACAAGGAGTATATGGTGGCTCAAGTATTTGATTTGGCTGGAAGAGTGTTTAGGGATGGCGGCGAGACCATATTGGGGCTGGATGATCTGGGAACTCATGCCTGTTATCTTATTTATGGGGTGCTGAGCCCGGGTGATCCCCCCCGCAAACTGCTTCCCGGACCCGGGCATGAGGAGATATTCATCGTTATATCCGGGGCTATGGAGATCAAGGATGCTGAAAGAGCTTTTGTAGTGCAGAGCGGTCAGGCCTTTCACCTCCAGGGGGAGGAATCCTATGAGGCCCAAGCAGCCGGGCCCGGCGAAGCCCGCTACATCGCCGCCGGAGGGCACACCCCCGGGGCTGAGCATTCTCACCATTGAGCTAATTGTTAGAAACCGGTCTGCATTTTGCTAAAATATTAAACAAGAAGATTCCATTTCGATAAACAATCACAGGAAAAGGCCATGGCTTCCAAGCAATCCCAGGCAGTAGAGGTCTTCCTTGGCAGCAGAAACCGCCTGCAAGGAACCTTGCACATCAACGGCTTTGCCCGCCTGGATGGGAGCTTTGAAGGCCAGATCACGGGTGAAGGGGACCTTTTGGTGGGCGCCAATGGTTCGGTTAAGGCGGAGATCCGCTGTAAAACCATCCTGGTGCAGGGCGAGGTAACCGGCGATGTATGGGCCAGCCACTGGCTGGATGTGCGCTCAGAGGGGACCCTAAAGGGCCAGGTGTACGCACCCCAAGTGACTGTGGCCGAAGGGGCCTTGGTGGAAGGGCAACTCACAATGGCCGAGAATACGCCGCTTAGAAGGCCTATATAGCCCTTAGAAATGGGATCGGTGGTAGAGCATTGCGGGGGGGCCTTGTTGAGGCTGGCGGAAAACATAAAGGAATCGCTGGGTTTTTGCCAAAATTATTGATAAAAGAGGGCCCAGCC
>JASFOZ010000356.1:0-5068 GCA_050116255.1 Desulfarculaceae bacterium | reverse complement strand
AATAGCCCATATCTATCTGAACGAAGTGGTCTACAAGGCTGATCTTGCCCTGGATCTTCATGGAGGCGGAGCCAAGCATTTCCTGGGCCCCCAGGTTATCTGGCGCGATTCGCTTGGTGAACCCGAGGTCATCGAAAAGTCGTTCGAGCTTACAAAAGCCTGTGGTTGGCAGCATGTCTGGAAAGGCAGCGGCAATTGGGGTGGCACCATCACGCAATCCGCTCTCAAGAAAGGTATCCCCGCGGTAACCGTGGAGGCAGGCGGTGGAGCGCGAAGCGAGCCGTCTGTGGAAGACGACTATGAAAAGCTGCTGGGAAATGTGATGAAGGCCTACAAAATGATCGATGGTGAACCGGAGTTCGCCCCCGAGTTGACCATGTTTCAAGGCTCTTTCATTTCCTGCAACATCGGAGGGTTTTGGACCCAGACGGCCAAGATCTACGACCAGCTCAAAAAAGGCCAGGAAATTGGTAATATCGTGGACTTTTATGGAGAAGTGGTCGAGGTGGTCAAGGCCCCCTTTGACGGTATCGTCAGCGCCGAGCGAAAATTTCCCGCCATCTATGCAGGCGAATTGACCGCGGCCTTTGCCAAGATCATTAAGTAGGATCCGGCCGGAAGATTAGGTGGTTATCAGAGAAGGCCGCGCTGCTCAAGCTGCATGAAAGATTAATCATGGGAAAAAAAGAAGCAGATGTCGTCATAATCGGCGGCGGTATCATGGGCTGCTCCATGGCCTATCGGCTTGCCGAAAAGGGACAAAAAGTCATCCTGCTTGAAAAAACGCGGGTCGGCGAAGAGGCGTCCGGCAGAAACGACGGGGGAGTCCGGCAACAGAGTCGCGATCCGGCGGAGATACCCCTGGCCATGGCGGCCATTAAAATTTGGGCCGACATGAAAGACGAGTTGGAATGGGACGTCGGCTACAGAAGAGGCGGCAATCTTCGCTTGATCCTGAATGAAAAGGAGTACGAGCTCTACCGCGATTGGCCAAAGCGGGAAGCCGAGCTTGGCCTTAAGTCGCAACTCCTTACCCCCGAGGAGACTCGTGAGATAGCCCCCACGGTCTCAAAGAAAATCCGCCTCTTGGGCGGCAAGTACTGCGCCACTGACGGTACCGCCAATCCGCTTGTGACCACCAAGGCCATCGCCAGGGCCGCACGGAGAAAAGGCGTTGTGATAAAAGAGCGCGAGCCTGTCACCGGTCTGAAAATCGAGAAGGACCGGATGGCGGCGGCCATTACCGCAACCGGGGAGTACCGGGGCGATGTTTTTGTCAACGCAGCCGGGCCCTGGTCCCGGACTATCTGCAACTGGGTCGGCCTCGACTTCCCGGTGACCATCTGCCGGGCCCAAGGCATGGTCACCGAGGCGGTTCCGCAGTGTGTGCGGCAGTTTATCGGCTTTGGCACGGGCAACATCAGGCAGACCCTGGAGGGGCAGATCCACTTCGGATCCAACAGCCAGCCGGTGGAGAACTTTGACAAACGCACCACCATGGAGCCTTTCGTCACATTCGGGCAGTTGCCTTACGAGATATTCCCGTTCCTCAAAAAACTGAATGTGGTGCGTTCATGGGGTGGCATCACCAATTGGACTCCCGATAAAATTCCTATACTCGACAAGGCCCCCAACCTGGGCAATTTCTTCCTGACAGCCGGATTTTCCGGACACGGTTTTTGCCTTGGTCCGCAGGTGGGTGTTCTCATGGCCGAATGGATCGCGGACGGCCAGAGCTCCATGGACCTGAGCGCCTTTAGATGGACCCGCTTTGAGGACATCTATCTCAGTGCGAAAGCCACCGCCCTGCCAGGGGGTAATAAGTAGGGGGGAATAAATATGTATGGTTATCACAACCGCATGGCCTGGCCGGCCGTCCCCCAAAAAAGAAGAGCCCGGATTTCAGGCGGCTTTTGCCCTTAAATAACAAGGCCGTTAAGTCACAGGAGGGGGACAAATATCGCTCGTAACTTATTTAGCTGAGGTCTCCTGGGCGATTCCGCGACAAAAACACCTTAAACATGTGGTGAATTAATGCGTAAAGTCACATTAAAGATAAACGGCAGCGTTCAAGATTTTATAATCCAGCCCGAAATGGTTCTTTTGGATCTTTTGCGAGAGGATTTGAACCTCACCGGGGCCAAGCAGTCCTGCGACCGCAAGGGGCAGTGTGGAGCTTGTACGGTGATAGTAGGCGGCAAGGCGGTCCGCTCCTGTCTGGTCAAGGTGAAGGACCTGGACAAGGCCGAGGTCATTACAGTGGAGGGGCTGGGAACCCCGGATAACCCCCACTTGATCCAAGAGGCCTTTGTGTTGGCCGGGGCCATACAGTGCGGATTCTGCACGCCGGGCATGATCATGTCCGCCAAGGCGCTTTTGGACACAAACCCCGATCCCTCTGTGGAGGATATTAAAAAGGCATTCAAACGCAACCTCTGCCGCTGCACCGGCTACCAGAAGATCATCGAGGCGGTGCAAATGGCAGGCCGCTTTCTGCGAGGCGAGGCCAGCCCGGATGAGGTTCGGCCCAAACCCGGCGCGGAGGTGATGGGCGTTTCCCATCCCAGGCCATCGGCCCTGGCCAAGGCCTGCGGCACGGCCCGCTTCACAGCCGACATAAAGATCAAGGGTGCCTTGGAGATCGCTGTGGTGCGCAGTGAGTTGCCTCACGCCAAGATCGTATCCATCGACTCTGCGGCCGCTGAGAATATGCCCGGAGTGGTGGGAGTAATGACCGCCAAGGATATTAAGGGCACCAACCGGATAAAACAACAAAGGCCAGACCAACCGGTTTTGTGCGAGGACCGGGTGCGCTTAATCGGCGATCCCATAGTGGCCGTGGCGGCCGCGACCAAAGAGCAGGCCGAGGCCGCGGCCAAGGCCGTAAAGGTGGATTTGGAGCCCTTGCCCACCTTGAACAGCGTGGAGGAGGCCATGGCCGAGGGGGCCATCCAGCTTTACGATGAGTGGCCCAACCAAATCTACGACCAGCCCCAGATAAAGGGCGACGCCGAAGCAGCCCTGGCCGAATCCGCAGTTGTGGTCGAGGCCAGCTTTTCCACCCAGCTCACCCACCAGGCCCCCTTGGAGACCGAGGTCACGGCTGCATATTGGGAGGGAGAGGGCCAGGAGGCCCAGTTGGTGATACTAGGACGCAGCATAAACATACATTTTCACCTCGGCCTGTTGCAGGAGGCCCTGGGCTGGGAGAACATGCGCTACGAGGAAGCCTATACCGGCGGTCAGTTCGGCATCAAGGCGGGGATCATAAGCGAGGGCATAGCCGGCGCGGCGGCCCTTCATTTCAAGCGGCCCATCCGCTATATACCCGGCCTGGCCGAGAGTTTTGTCATGACCTCCAAGCGGCATCCATATGCAATGAACGCAAAAATGGGGGCTGACGCAAAAGGCAACATAACCGCTTATTGCAACGATTTTTTGGTAGAAAAAGGCGCTTATTTCGGCAACGGCGCCAACGCGCCCCTTCGGTCCCTTATGATGCTATCCGGCTCATACAACATCCCCAACATCAAGGCCAGGGCGCGCATGGCCTACACCAACAACCCTTATGGGGCCGCGGCCCGGGGAGCGGGGCCGCCCCAATCCAATTTCGCCCTGGAAAGCATCATGGATATGGTGGCCGCTAAATTGGGCGTGGACCCCTTTGAGTTCAGGCTCAAGAACTCGCTAAAGCCCGGCCAGAGCAATGCCATCGGCTGGGCGGTGGAGCAGTGGCCCTTCCCCGAATTGATGGAGGCTGTACGCCCGCACTATGACCGGGCCGTCAAGGAGGCGGCGGACCATAAGGACGGCAGGATAAAGCGGGGCGTGGGCCTGGGAGCCGGTTCCTTCGGGATCGGCAGCCCTGGGGATACCGCCATCGCGGCCGTGGAATTGGATCCTGACGGCGGAGTCAGCGTCTATGCCGCGGCGGCCGACCCCGGAGAAGGCAACGACTCCATGCTGAGCCAATTGACCGCCAAGGTCATGGGGGTTCCCTTGGAGAAGATCCGCCTGCATACCAGAAATACAGACAATACCACGGCCACCGGCCCGGCCGCGGGCAGCCGCATAACCTACATGGTGGGCGGGGCCGTGGTCAACGCCTTGGAGCAGCTCAAGGCCGCCATGGCGGAGACCGGCGCGGCCGATTCTGAGCAGCTAAAGGCCGCAGGCAAGCCCATACGCTACGTAGGACGTAAAAAGACCTTGGAAGTCGATGCCTTGGACCCTGTGAACGGGCAAGGGCCGTCTTTTGATTCAGAGGTGCATGCGGTGCAGATGGCCGAGGTGGAGGTGGATATCGAAACCGGCAAGGTGCGGGTGATAAAGATGACCACGGCGGTGGATGCCGGTCCGGTCATAAACCCCCAAACCCTCAGCGGCCAGTTGGAGGGCGGCATGGACATGGGCGTGGGTTATGCCCTCAGGGAAGAGTATATCACCGGAAAAACCAACGACTGGCTAACATTCAAATTCCCCACCATCGGCGACTCTTTCCCCATGGAGGTGATCATGCTGGAAACACCCCGCATAAGGGGCGCCTTGGGGTGCACCGGGGTGGGCGAGATGTGTATGGTGCCCACCGCGCCTGCGGTGACAAACGCCATTGCCAACGCCACGGGCGCCCGGATATTCAACCTGCCGGCCACGCCGGATAAGGTCAAGGCAGCCCTTTGCGCGGCAGACTGAGGCAGGCCGCCGGGTTACAAGCACAGGTAATCTGTGAGGATAGGGACCTCGCCTAATTAGGGCTGCGCCGCGATCGAAGAGCAAATGCGATTCGGTCTTCAGCCACGCCATTGATACCTGTCCCAGATAGGCTGCAAAGGCCCTTTTTGTAAACATAATACAATTCGAAAAAGAAATAGGAGGTTAGACGAAAAGTCTAACCTTTTGATTATACTTTGGCGGAACTGCATAGGAATAGTGTAACTTAATTAATCGCAGATACATAAAAGGAGACTTTTCGTACGGTGACTTCCAAAGGCGACGGCAAGATTGGTTATTGGGAGGCCACGGCCATCGGAGTGGGCGGCATGGTGGGCGGAGGCATCTTCGCGGTGCT
>JASFOZ010000355.1:0-5095 GCA_050116255.1 Desulfarculaceae bacterium | reverse complement strand
GATGCCCTTGGTCTGCATCTCCTCGGGCTTGGAATAGCTCTTCCAGGCCTCGCGGCCGATCACCTTGTAATCGACTTCATGGGTTTCGGGGTCTATCTTGATGCGCTCGATGGCCCCGGGCGCCGCCCGCATGCCGCAAGAAAGCTGGGCCCCCTCCAGGGCCGGCCCGGTGGCGCAGGAGGAAGAGATGAGTTTTTCTTTGTTGCCCAGCACCAGCTCCCCGTTGGTGCCGATGTCGATGATGAGCTGCATCTGCTCGCTGCGGTGGGGCTTTTCCGCCACCAGCACACAGACGTTGTCAGCCCCCACAAAACCGGCCTCATTGGAGAGCACAAACACGTAGGAGGAGCCATTGATGTCAAGCCCCAGATCGCGGGCCCTGATATCCAGGCTCCGGTGCACCACCGGCGGGAAGGGCGCCAGCCCCACGAACTGGGGGTCAAGCTGCAAAAGAATGTGATGCATGGCCGTGTTGCAGCCGATGGTCATGTCCATCAGATCCTGCGGCTCCAGGCGCAGATACTGCTTGCCTTCTTCAGGCGCCTCCTCCATAACCGGCTTGCCTTCGTCGTCTTTGACCACTTTGCCTTCGTCGTCTTTTTGCTTCTTGAGCGGGGGGTGAGTGCCCTCACAGGCCTGTTTGACCAGGCTGTTCAAACCCTCGATGAGATCATCGCTCATGCGCTTTAAGCCGCCGGGGTTCTGCATATGGTAAGTGATGCGGGCCATCACATCTTCGCCGTACTTGCATTGGGGGTTCATCATGGAAACGGTGTCCACCACCTCCATGGTGGCCAGGTTGCATAAATAGGCGGCGACAGTGGTGGTGCCCACGTCAATGGCCAGGCCGAAACACTCGCTGACTTCCCCCGGCCAGACCCTGATGATCTCCTTATCGTTCCAAACCGCCGCTGTAACCTGCCAATCGGCCTGACGGATGACCCCGGGCAACTGGCGCAGGGTGTGGATATCCACAGCAAGGTCTCCCAGCCCGTGCTCTTTCTTGAGCTCGTTGGACATGCGCTCAAAATCACCCAAGGGGTCTTCAAAGGTGGGCTTGATCATGCTCACCGTATAGAGCTTGACCGCTGGGTTCCATTCGATCTCAATATCCCGGGCCGCCTTGCTGACCACCTGTTTGCCGGCCCGCGACTCCTCGGGCACAAACACCAAGAGGTCGCCCTGGACCTGGGCCACGCAGCCTAAACGGAAGCCCGCCTCCCGTTCCTGATCACTGATGAACTTCTTCTCTTCGGTAACCCAGGGGCTGACATGGTCTTTACTGGAAGTGATGCCAAACTTCTCAAAGGTGCCTTCCTCGATGCGCACCTTGCATTTTCCGCAGACCTTTTTTTCACCGCAAAGGGCCTCGATATCCACACCGATTTGCCGGGAGGCTTCGATGATATTGGTCCCTTTGGCTACTTCACCTCTGCGCCCAGAGGGTTGGAAGATAATTTTTACCTTTTCGGAATCACCCATTCTTTAGCTCCTAAAACTAGTTCCGTGCTGGCTCGAAATCACAAACCGGCCCTAAAATTAAGTCCAACTGTCAAAGGCAGCAAAGGGAGCCAAGTTTAGAAGCCAAGGAGCAGGCGATCCGGCCGCTACTACGCCGCATTGCTACTGCTCCTGCTGCAACTTCCTCAAGCTGGAGATCATCTTCACCGCCTCTTGCACCGCATTGCCCGCGCTCTCGGCATAGCCGTCCGCGCCGAACAAAGAGGCCACGTCCGAGGTCACCGGAGCGCCGCCCAACATGATCTGCACGTCGGGGTTTTTCTCCTTGATCATCTCGATGACCTTTTGCATACCCATCATGGTGGTGGTCATCATGGCGGAAAGGGCCACTATCTCCGAATCGGTCTTGAGCTGCTCCTCCACGAATTTCTCCAGGGGAACATCCCGGCCCAGGTCATGCACCGTAAAGCCACCCACCTCGAACATCATTTTGATGATATTCTTGCCGATATCGTGCACGTCGCCCTGGACGGTGCCGATGACCACCTGGCCCTTGGCCTGCGCGCCCACGTCGTCAGGGTTGATATGGGGTTTGAGGATGTCCAGACCCACATACAAAGCGTCGGCGCACATCAAAAGCTCGGGCACAAAATACTCTTGTTCATCGTAAAGCTGGCCCACTTCCTCCATGCCCGCGGCCAGCCCGTTCATGATGGAATCGTAGGCATTCAGTTTTTCAGCCAGCACCGCCTCTGCTGCGGTTTTGACTCTTTCCTCGTCGAACTCCACCACGCCTTCGTGGAGTTCCTTGAGCAGCTCTTTTCTGCGATCTTCATCGGCCATTTTTATTTCCTTCCCTTAAGGTCTTAAGTCTTCTTCCCGCCGGACCCAGCCCGGAGATGGTCAGGTCCCCGGTTAAATTCTCCCTACCGCTGGTGAGGGTTTACCGCCCTGGTCGCGAACCGCTTTTACATAGGCCTCCATGTTTTCCTTTTTAACATCCGGCCAAATATCGCAACCAGGCCACACCGCGTCAGCTCCGTCGCTGATGCACTTTTCAATCACCCCGGGCACGTCACCCGCATCCATCTGCACCAACGTAGCATAAGGGTCGAAGTTGCCCAGGATCAACACCCCGTCACCCAGCTTCTGGCGGCTTTCGGCCAGGTTGTTCTTCTGGTCCACGCTGATGGCGTCGGCGCCGCATTGACCCATCATCTCCACGATCAAATCGGTGCTGCCGCAGATATGGTTGATGGAGGGGCAGCTCAGGGCGGAGAACACCTTTTCCAGGTTGGGCTTTATCAGAGTCTTCCACATGCGCGGGGACAGCAAATCAGTGCCCGACCCCATCTCGCGGATGTTTACAAAATCCACGCCCAATTCTTCATAGTGCTTGGCCACGGTGATGACCAGGTCGGTCATCCGGTCCAGAAATTCAGTGACCCTTTGTTTGTCTTTGGCCACTCCCTTTAAAAGCACGTCCAGTTCGATGACCTGGCCAGCCATGGTAAAGGGGCCCAATACCCATCCCCCCACAGCCAGCTTGCCGCCGTCATGATTCTGGATCGCTTTCAGGGCCCCGTCCACCACAGGCATGCGACCCTGGTCAAACAGGCCGCTGAAATCCCCGGGCAGGTCAACCTCATCCAGATTGGCCCACTTGGAGGGAACCGTAGGATACAAAATACCCTCAGCATTCTCGTATAGGCTCACCCCGCGGCCCAAGGCCTCGGGAATGGTGCACATATCATAAGGAACCACCACTCCATCCATGTCGAACATCTCGGCGCTGGTGATCGCTGAGCGGGCCATGAGTTCGGCGTCGGTATGCACCTTGGCGAACGGTATGCCCATCTTTTCGATGGCCTGGATGGTGACCGTACCCATACCACTGAAGAGCGGCATGGTATCCACAGGTTTCTTTTTAAAGAAGGTCTGAACTCTTTCTTTAGGGGTCATGCTTTTCCTCTCAGGCTCGCCGGTGCCGGCGAGGTATCAATTAGTCTGGCGGTCCTTTTTTACTACATTCCCTTCAGCTGCTCCACAAATTCGGGGAACAACTTATACAGAGGATGAGTATCCACCTCTGGAAGCCTCTTGGTTTCAGCATAGGCCATGGTGGCCAAAAAGGCATCGGCCATGGCCACCGCCGGGATTACCCTCTGGGACCCGGCCATGGGGCCGGTGAAGATCACATCATGGCAGAAGCCGGCGGAGAGGCCCTCCAGGGCGGCATCTGCGCCGGCCCATCCCTTGAAGCCCCACAGATCCCGGGCCGCCTTCCACATGTAGGACCCGTTGCTGGGGGCGCTGCCCACAGGATATCCCCATTTTTGTTTGATCATCTCGTTGGCCACAGAGCAAAAGGCGGTGGCGGGGCCGTTCATAACCGAAGTGTCCACAAAAATACTCTCAAAATCAGCTCCCGCCTTTTCGATGGCGTCCAACAGCTTCTGGGTGCCGGTAATGCGCCCGCTGGGCATCTGGTCATCCTGATCAAAGGCCACCAGCAGCACGTGCTTGACTCCCAGGTTGGAAATCTCTTTGATCTCGGTCTCTAACTCCTGCTCCCAAACCGTAAGGCTGTTGTAAAACATGCGGTCCAAAAGGCCCTGGTCAGCGCAAAAAGCCGCGCCTTGCAGCTTGGGCTTCATAACCCAGGCGTCTATACAAAAAGGCAGATCGCAGTTATTGGCTACGAAATCTACGTAAACCTCAAACTCCTTGCCGGTGTTGGCCACGATGTCCACCATGGCCGGAACCCCGCTCTGCTCAGATAGCTTCTGGGTGGACTGTAACAACTCGCGGGCCCGGTCCTGGTTAAAACCTTCCTTGCGCTTGTCTCCCTCAAAAACCCGGTCGCCTTTTTGGAATATGGAGGGCACCACCACGGTGGGATACTGCCCGGGCTGACCACCGAACTTGACTCCGCCCACCTGACAGATTTTTTGGTCAGTATCATAATGAAGCCGCATATTACCTCCTGACGGTTTCTCTTGGATTAAATTCCATGATGCGGACGGCCTCCTGGAAACACTGCCGGAACCACCAGCCCTATTCCGGGCGCCATCACACGGACAGATGCTTCTTTATCAACTCCTGGTCCTGGATAAGCTCATCGGAAGTGACCACACCCTGGATCTTGCTCTTGGTTCCCATCAGGTAGTGGCGCTTGGCCATCTGCAAGGCAATGCGGAAGTTTTGTTCCACCAGCAGTAGGGTCAATTGATGCTCATGGCAAAGGTCGGCCACAATCCTGGCCACTTTGCTCACCAATATGGGCGACAACCCCTGAGAAGGCTCATCAAGGAGCATGATGCTGGGGTTGCCCATAAGCGCCCGGCCGATGGCCAGCATCTGCTGCTCACCGCCGCTGAGCTGAGTGCCTCCGGAACGTCGGCGCTGCCCCAACACAGGAAAATACTCATAAACTCTTTCCAAAGTCCAGCCCTTCCCCTCTTGAGGGGGACGGGCGGCCACTTTCAGGTTTTCCTCCACAGAGAGGCCGGGGAATATATGCCTTTCCGCAGGCACGTAGGCTACTCCCATTTGGCTTATTTTGTGAGAGGCCAGTCCCCGGGTCTCCTGATTATTGATCTTGATGCTGCCGCTTTTGGGCGGGGTTAAGCCC
>JASFOZ010000354.1:0-5110 GCA_050116255.1 Desulfarculaceae bacterium | reverse complement strand
CGGTGAACTTCGATCGCTTCACAGCAAAATTCCTCCTCTTGAAGAAGGCCATTATGCCAGAAATCTCTACTTTTAATTGGTACCGTTTACCGGTGGGAGGTCAAGTTTATCCGCCTGGGATTCACACCGATTTTGGCAATGAAAGCAACTCATTCGCACCAGCTTCGGTTTGATGCATAATACCCCTTTGCAAATAGGCGGTCAATTGTGCATTATAGGCCGCCGCTGGTGAATGCATATGGCTTCATCTTTTCCTTTGGCAGGTCCTTACCGGGCGGTGCTGGGCACTGGCTAAGCAGGGATACACGGTTGACCGCCGGAACAGAATCGGGCTACTATGCCCGAAATCAAGCCAATTGCGATTCCCGCCTTGTTTTCATGGTAAAATCGCTTTGGCAAGCAGGTTCTGAAGTCTCCAATTGCTGCCCAGGAGTTTTCTATCATGAGAGTCGCAAAAATTGCCGCTTTGATGCTTTTGATTCTGACAGCCGCTTTCACATCCACGGCTTGGGCCGGACCTTTGCACTGCCGTAACGGCGCCCAGTTCTGGGCCTATGTTACGCCGCAGAACGAGACTTCGAAATGGGTGACCGAGTGGTCTATCACCGTGAGCCAAAAAGACGGCAATTGGAGCCAAACCATAACCTCGGACGACCCGCACCGGGTGATTCAGACCCCGGGTCTGTCCGGCATATTCGACGTCACCGTGATGGTGTCCGGCCCCAATATAACAACCTCCCGTCGGATAGGCGCCCTGCCGGACAGCCATGCAGACGTAGGCTGCAACTCCAACTGCGCGGCCATGATCGGCATCGTCGCCTCGCAGGACGGCTCGGACGCGCATTACTGGACGGTCTGGGACGCCAGCTGCTGCCAGCCGTAACCGCCCGCGCGGGGTTCGTACTATAATAGCAACCGGTTCCTGGGTAGACTGCACATGATCTGCCGGCGGTGTAACTCTCCCTTGCCGTTCCGGCCGCCCTTAACAAAACCAGGTTTAGCGATTAACTCATATGCTGGGTCCGCTTGAAGGAATCAGGTCACTCCCTTCCCCCGCACCCTTTCGGCCCGGCCCCTTCACCCTGGCTGGGGCTTTTTGCCTGTAATCCCCATTGACTTCAGTTGCTTTTGGCTCCTAAAATTTTTGTATACCTATGCATAAGCAGAAAAATACAGACCATGAGTTTCAAATCGTTTTTCATATTACTTATTATCGTGGAAGCCCTAGTAGGCATCTTCATATGGTGGTTGGATATTGGTGGCGACTCAGCAGAAAAGATCATGATATATGCAATTATTGCAGTCCTGGCATTGTATTGGATAATCTGCTTTGTTAACTCAATTCGGCAATGGATTCTCAACAGGGCAATGATAAGAATCTTAGAAAAGGCGGGAGATCTCGAAGCAAATAAAGTGGCCCATAGAAAAAAAGTGAAGCTCTATTTATTGGCTATATTCATGCCACTTTTCTCGCCAATTTACCTCGCTGATATCACAAGCGATGCGCGTTATCTCGCATCTTTATTCGAGTCTAATATAAGATATCTATCAACGGAAGAGGCATCGCGATTGTCAAAACTTCAGGAAGCCCAGCGAATGCTGCTATGGTCTAGAGCCGGTAAAGGCCCTTGTAGACACAAAGATAATTCGGGAGTAATGGCTATCGGATCTACCGGCCCAATTGCCCCCAGTTTCGGACCGCCAAAAGGTTTTACCTTATTCTGGTGCAAGTATTGTCTTGTGAAATGGAAAACCGAACAAACATACTCTGTAATCACGCACCTCTGATATATATTATTCCAACCGGCTGTTAAAAAACAGCCTGCTAGGATTGTGATCCAACCCGGTGCCCGGCGGATTTGAGGCGTGTAAACAGGCGCCTGGGCCAGAGCCGGGGATTTTTTAAGCGGCGCAGGTTTTTTTTCATGCCTGTGGCTTGGCCTCTGCCCCAGGACCGTCCGCCGTAGACCGTGGACTCATGGGCCTGCACGATGCGGCTGATGGCCTCCCCCACCTTGGGATAGGCCAAACCCAGACGCCTGCCGTACTCCCGGGGGGTCTCACCCGGCAGGCCGCTGATCCCTCCCCTTTTGCCCCAGCGCCTGAGGCGTTCAAGGCCGGCGGAGGCACTCGCCCCCCGGATCCTGACCCCGGGCAGCCAAATCGCCAAGCGGGCCAGCAGCCAGGCCAGAAAACGCCGCAGGTCCTCCCAAAAGGGAGGCGGCTTTTGGGTCTTGCCGGTTCTGGAGATCATCAGCAGCCAAAAGCGGCGCACCAGAAAACCCAGCATTACGATCATGAGCACGGCACCCACGGCCAGCATCAGCCAAAACACAGCCTGGATGATCCAAATCAACCAAGCCGGTCCGGAGTCGGCCTGGCCGGCCAACATCGAGGGACCGGATTCCTTACCTGAACCAGCAGAGGCCTGGGAGAGGCGGCTGGAGGGGGCCAGCAAAAACCGCAAGACCTGTACCAGGTAGGGGGCAATGGGCCCGGCCACCGCCTTGAGCGCCCGGTAGCCGTGGTCAGCGGCCTCCCTGAGCCAGGGCAGAGAAAAAGCAGCCACCCCGGCGGCCAAGAGCAATGCCCCCATTCCTATCACGGCAAAATAGCCGGTGCCCTCTGATCTCCCCGGAGGGGTCGGGGCTCGTCCCACTCTGCCTTGGGCCAAGGCTAGAAAGGAAAAACAGAAAAAGCTCGCCGTTAGGGGTAAGGCGGTGGAGTCAACCACAACCTCCTGGAAACGGATCCTCAACATAAACTTGACCAGGAAAAGCAGCAGGAAAAGGCTGAGCCCCAGATCGAAACGGTGCAGGACCTTTTCATGATTCCGGGAGCGGGCCTGCCAGGCTGCTCCCTGCCACCAAAACAGGCCGCACAAGAGGTTCTGCAGAAAAAAGCCGAACCAAAATGTAATGGGATGAGAGGCCAGGAACAGGTCCCGCAGCCAGCCGGTTTCATGGAGTCCGGCTCCATGGCCGTGATAAAAGTGCATAAGCCAGAGCCAGGCCACGGCAAGGCCGAAAAGATGGGCCAAGACCACCACATATACCCTGAGGCCCCGCCCCCGGGTGAGCCCATGGACCAGCCCGGCCCCCAGGAAACCCATCAAGGCGGCGTGCCAAGGGAAGGGCATCTCGAAAATGCCCACAGAGAGATAGTTGGCCCATGCCGAAAGCCAGCACAGCTCCAGGCCCGCCATACTCAGGGCGGTCAGGGGTCTGGCCTTGGCTTTGGGGCTCATGGCCGCACCTCGCCATGGAGGTCGTGCAGGCACATCATTTCCCGGACAGGGCCGGAATCAGGCGGGCGGCAGACCAGCCTGGTTACAGGGCTGCCCCGCCGCCTGCACAGGGCCGGAACCCGCCCGTCGCCGTCCGTTGTCAGGGAGCAGTGGATCACCGAGGCCCCCCGCAGCAGCCCGGGCCAGAGCCCGAAGAGACCGGCCAGGTCAGCGGAGGGCCGGGGCGTCAGCCTGGCCAGGTTTTCCAGGATATCACCCGCCCCCCAGGCCGGGGGTGAGGGGTCTCCGGAGTCAGAGGCCCCGTTGCTCATAAAGCCCACCTGCATGCCCTGCTGCTCCATGGCCACCGCCAAGGAGGCCACCACCTCCAAGAGCCGCTCAAAGTCCGGCGCAGCCTCGGCCCCGGCAAAGCCGGCTGTTTCCAGAGTGATGAACACCTTGGCCTGGGAGGAAGGCTCAAAGAGCTTCTCCTGCCAGCAGCGGTGGCGGGCGCTGGCCCGCCAGTGGATGAAGCGGGCCGGGCGTCCGGGCTGGTACTCCCTGGTGCCCAGGATGTAGACCGGGTCCACCACCGGATGGCGGCCGCCCGGCGAGCCGAACATCTCCCGGCTCAGCGGCCTTAACCGGGGCACCGGCACCAGGCGGGGGAAAACCAGAATTTCAGCGCCGCCGTCCGTTGCCACTGCTCTGGGGAAAAGGCCCAAGAGGTCGCCCCCCCAAACCTGCCGGGAGCCAATGACATAGACCCCCCTGCCCGGCGCCTGCAGCCGCCACTTCAGACCGGCTTTGCCATAGGGCCCCAAGGCCGTGTCCAGGCTGGTCCCCTGCCGGTCCAAAGCGGCATCGCCCTCAAGCTCGCCCGGGGCCGCCACCTGCAGCCAGGCGGGCAGTATGCCCCGGTTGGCGGCCTTGACGCTTAAAGTGAAGGCGTCGCCCGGAAAGAGCCGGGTGCGGTTACAGGCATAGTCCAGGCTCAAACAGCCGGCAGCCCGCCCCGCCCAAAGACGGCAGGCGGCCATCATTCCCACCACCGCCAGGGACACGGCGGTCAGGCCCGTCTCCCGGTTGATCAAGGCGGCAAAGAGAAGCCCGCCCACGATGAGCGTAAACAGCCCAAAGGCATAGACGCTGCTTTGGAGCGGCTGGGACTGATTCATTGCCGGTTTACCTTCAAGGTTCTAGGCCGGCGGCGGCACGGACTCGAGTATCTGGGCCAGCAGTTCGCCCCTGTCGCAGCCGCGCAGCCGCTCCTCATCCCGCAGGATCAGGCGATGGCCCAGCACCGGTTCAGCCAGGGCCTTCACGTCATCGGGCAGCACATAATCCCGCCCGGCCAGGGCGGCCCTGCCCTGGGCGCAACGCATGAGGCCCAAAGAGCCCCGGGGGCTGGCCCCGTAGAGAATAGAGTCCTGTTCCCGGGTGGCCCGCACTAAAGAGGCGATGTACCCGCGCACCTCAGGGGAGACATGGATGCCGCGGCAGGCCGCCTGCATGGCAGCGATATCCTCGGGCCGGCAAACCGCGGCCAGCGCTGCCAGAGGGTCTGCTTGCTGAAAGCGGCTGAGTATCTCCTCCTCTTCCGCCTGGTCCGGGTAGCCCAAGGCCAGGCGCAGAATGAAGCGGTCCAGTTGCGCCTCAGGCAGGGCGAAAGTGCCCTCCAGCTCGATGGGGTTCTGGGTGGCCACCACTAAGAAAGGCCTTGGCAGGAGATAGGTCCGGCCGTCCACCGTGACCTGGCGCTCCTCCATGCTTTCCAGCAGCGCCGCCTGGGTGCGGGGCACGGTGCGGTTTATCTCGTCAGCCAAGAGTACGTTGGCCATCACCGGCCCGGGCTGAAAACTGAAACGCCCGTTCTTTTGGTCA
>JASFOZ010000353.1:0-5121 GCA_050116255.1 Desulfarculaceae bacterium | reverse complement strand
ACTCCTGGGCGAAGCGTATTAGGGTGGCATCGGAGACTCCAATGCGGCTGGCTAGCTCGTTCAAGGACACGAATGTGGCCACTTCCAGGTTTTCCAATACAAACTCGGCCACTTTTTTATGGGAACTGCTCAGGCCCTGATAGCGTTGGCGAATCTGCTGTATCAGGTCTGGGGATTTGCCGGTGCGTCTGGAGGGCATGTTGTGCCTTTACTTAGTCGTGATCTGCCTCAAAGCGGGTCTGTCTCATGTTGTATTTGTTTCATAATATGTATTTTTTATTTCATATCAGCCCGAGCTGCCTCTGTCAAGCGGGCAATAAAGGACAGGCCATATCCCAGACCCCAGCAATACCGGTGGGTTGCCCGGGAGCGTACATGCACCAAGTGGCTAACCTTTTTTTGTGGGCAGGGCGGTACTTAATTGAGGGCTAATCATTGTAGACCACACGTGAGGGCATACCAATGGCGAGGTGGAGTTGCAGGTATTGGACCGGTTTAGAAGGGTTTACTGGCTGCCGCCCAGGTTTTCTGCTGCCCAACGCGCGGCCTGGATGCGGTTGGATACCTTTATTTTCTTGAAAGTATTGTAGATATGGGCTTTGACTGTGTGCAGGCTTATGCACAGGCTGTCGGCGATCTCGGCGTTGCGCGCGCCCTGAAGTATGAGGCGCAGGATCTCGATTTCACGCTCAGTCAGCTTGGTCTCGGTGTTTGGTGAGGCGGTCCATGAGTCCTCTGGTTCCAATAGAGCCCTTTCCATTATCTTACGCGAAACCCAAAGCTCACCCTGGCTGATGAAATTCATTCCTTTTAAAAACGAAGGCAAGGGGTCGCCAATGTAGAAGAACCCCTTGATGCCTGCGGTCAGAGCCATCTTTTCCAGGCCCAATTTGGGATTGACGTCAAACATGGCCACCCGCAGATCCCGGTTGCGCATAATATTGGAAAGAGTCTCCTGGATGATGGGCATATCCAGGCCCAGGACATCCCAGAGGATGACATTCATTTCGGTTTCAGCCATTTTGGCTGCTTTGTCAACATCTTGCAACAAAGTGCATTCCGCTCCACCTTCCCTTTCCAGGAAGAAGGCGATCAGGGCGTTGTTGAACTGGCGGGGCCCTGTGATGATTACGTTATGGCCCTGAAGAGGCAGATTGGATTCCATTATTTTATTCATACCCTGAGGCATGCGAGCCTTCTCGCGTACCGCAGATGGAGATAAACCCCATCACCTGAATTGGTGTGGGCATCCATTACAGCACCTATAAGCAGCATAAAGGAACTTAGGGCAGGAAGCAATAACCACCCTTTTTAATAGCTTTTGTAACACATTAACAACAAACAGAAAAGGAAAAATCGTTGGTGCAGTTCCAACAATGTTAAGGATAATCAACTGAATATTCCCCGAAAAAAAGGACTTTACTTAACACATAAGCCTCAGAGCCTTTGGCAAAAGTTTTTCCCCATCAATGCCGCCCTGAGGAAATTTCTCTGTCCACATACATGCAAAGCATCTCTTGAACCTTGAGCGGGGGAGGGGTGTCGCCAAAAAAATGGTATTGAACCGCATGCCCCATCTCGTGGGCCAGCATTCCCACACTGACTCGCTGGGTCTGTATATAGATGGTTTTGTTTTGGTTCCAGTAGAAGGCCGGTGGTCTGGGATTTTGGTAGCGGTAGGCCTTTCCCCCCGTGGCTTTCTTATAGGCCGCCACCACACCATCCACGTTGTTGAATAGCCGTATTTTTATTCGCATTTTAGGCATGCGCATGTCTAATAATATTTGGACTCTTCTCATTAGGTGATCGAGGTAGCGGCCAAAGTCTTTAGGCTTGGATCTGCCGCGGCCCGAGACCAAAATGCGGTTCAATGTCCGGGTGACCGCTCCTGGAGTCACCTTGTCGGCGAATTTCTCCAACTGGGAGGCTTTGTCATATATCACGGTACAATACTTGGATTTGTATTCCAGGGCATGGGCATGCGTGCCAAGGACGGCGCACAGACATAATATGGCTGCCGCCGCCAAGGCCGTGCGGTGCAGGCGCCTTCCAGACGCCGGGTTAACCTCCATGAGGTGTTTGTCACTCGGTTTTGAATAACCGTGTGAGGTCTTCATGCAACTTATCTATTTCCCGCTGGGCCGCTTCAGCTTCCCAACCAGTTCCATGTGCCTTTTCTTTTAAGGCCGCCACTTGGTTTTGGATATCCCGGACACGTTCCTGGAGGCTTTGGGTTAGGTTGTTGAGTTGACCAACGAAGTCGGTTAACTGATCTCCCTCGCGCAGACGGAAACGCTGCATCAGGTTGCCTTGGGCAACCTCTTTTATGTCTTGCTCGAATCTGAATAAGGGCCCGGCTATTTTGTGAGAGATATAAAGGGTTACATAGATAGTAGCTATAATAAAAGCCACCAGCACCGCTAGGTTGCTGGCTATCAAGGCTGGGATTATGGCGTCTGCGGTCCGCTCCAGGGACAGCCGGTTATACCGGTAACTGGCGGTGACGGTATCGGCGGTCAGAAAATACACCATGGCGCTGGCCAGCAACATTGACCCCAGGGCGACGAAACAAAACTTTATGATGAAATCTCTTTGGAATTTCTTTTTTATATAGACGATTTTTCGCCGCTTGGGTCGACTTGGCGGTGCGCCTTGGTTGGTGTTGGCAGCTGTTTTAGCCATAAGAAAAAACCCCTCCATGGTAGTTATATTGCCTGTAGCAGACCAGGCCCCAGTCAGGCCCGTGGAGAGCGCCCCGTCCCTTTAGGTTAGCTATTGCAAGCAGAGCGTTTAAGCTATAGTCAGCGCAAGGCCTTTAAATTTTCTTCGTAAATTTCAATCTTAGCCTGCTTGCGCAGTTGTGACAGCCAAGCATCTAAGGCCTTTTGTTTTTTTTGTTCTCGGACATTTCGTTCCAGCCTGGATCGTACCTTCTCAAGGGGAGGGCAATCGGCATTTTGAGCGCAAAGTTTCTTGTAAGCCTCTTGGACTTCTTCTTTGGTAACTATGCTTTGCTCCTCAAGTTCCTTGGCTTTGCGCTTGAACAAGGCGGTGATGAGGGTTTGCTCCCAAAACTTCTCAATGGAATCTCTGAAGGCCTCTTGTTTCTCTAGGCCCAGCTTTACCGCTTCTTGGATAAGCAGTTCCTTTTCTATCTCCCGCTCTAAAAAGTTGTGCTTGTCATCCAAGGTCAAGGCGCCTTCGGTGCCGTACATTTTGGCTGTGGCCACAATCCGCCTGCGGAAATCCTTATCCCGGATGACGTAGTCATTGACTTTGGCTATGGGCTTGCCCTGAGAAGATGAATCCTGGGAACAGGAGGTCAGAACCAAAGCCAGGACGGCCAAGACTATAAAGACTAGTAATTTGCGCCCCATTACACCCTATCCAGCCATGTAAAGATGAAAAATATTTAATTATTAGTTAAAGATAAGGCCTCAAAAAATATTACCATAGAATGGGTGGTTCGCAAATCAAAACCATAGCCCCTGCAAACCGTATTTATCTCAGGTGCCGTTGCCTCAGGCTTCTATGCTTGTTTAAACCAATTTGAAAGGTGATTGCTTAAAGTATTTTCCGCTGCAATCGTTACCATTACATCACTTTTTTGTGAGCATTTTCGCTAAAGACAAGGTTGGTGCAAATAAATTTAGTTTATTGGCTGATCAGTCACTCAATAGCACATTGGGCTCTTTTGCTGCCAACAGCCCAAAACAGCCATATAGCCGAAAACCTTATCTGGCTGACCCGTGTTTTAGGGTGCATATTATTTTTATTTTCTTCGATTTTAAAAAGGCGCGGTTCTATCTTTCCCGCAGGGCTGAATGCCTGACTTTCAGGAAGGGATTGACCAGATATTGGAGGATGGTTCGCTTGCCGGTCAAGATGTCCACAGAAGCGGTCATCCCCGGAATGATGGGCAAGGGCTTACCGTCTTTTAGGATATGGTTTTTTTCGGTGCGGACCCTGACCAGGTAATAGGCCTCGCCGGAGTCCTCGGTGATGGTGTCAGCGCTGATATGCTCCACCAGGCCATCCAGGCCGCCATAGGTTGAATAGTCGTAAGCGGTTATTTTCACCGTCGCCTTTTGTTGGGGGCTGATAAAGGCGATGTCAGTCGGTTTGATCTTGGCCTCCACCACCAGGGTGTCGTCCAGGGGCACGATCTCCAGGATATCCATGCCCGGCTTGATCACGCCCCCGATGGTGTTGACATAGACCTTTTTGACCGTACCCCTCACCGGCGAGCGCACCACCGTGCGCCGCACCCGGTCCTGGGTGGAGACCATAGCCTCTTCCAGCCTGGCCAGCTCGGCGTTTTTGATGTTCAGGTCTTCCCTGGCCGCGGTGCGGAACTGGTTCACCCGGTCATCGATACGGGCCTTTAAGTCTGTGGTCTGCCGTTGCAGGCGCAGCAGTTCCCCCTTTTTTTCACTTAGCTCCTGGGCCGCCCGCTGGCGGTAGGAGTTCTCTTTTTCGGCGATCTGGCCGCGCAGGTCATTGACCTCTCTTTCCAGGCGCAGGGCCTCTATCTCGGACACGATGCCTTTTGCAACCAATGGCTTGTTGAGCTTCAGCTCTTTGAGCTTCAAATCCAGGCTGCGCCGGGTGGAGCCGATGTTCTCCAACAGGGTTTTGCGCCGGGCCCGGTATAAGGCCATTTCAGCTTGTACCAGTAGAGGTTGTTGTTTGCGCAGGTCAGCGGGGAAGCTGGGGGTTTTACCTTCAGCCTCGGCGGCCAAGCGGGTGACTGTGCCCTGCAGTCCCTGGTACTCCTTAAAGGCGGCGGCGTAACTGTCTCTTAAGGATTTCAAGCTGGCGGCCAGGGTTTCCTTGCGGGACTGATAAAGGTTTCTCTCTGTCCTGATCATCTCTGCGAATTTTTTGCGCAGATCCTGAGGGAACACCAAGGGCTTGTTTTCCGCCTCTGCCTCCAAACGGGTGATGCCCGCCACCAGGGCGGCGCGGTGCGTCTCATAGTCGCGGTAGGTAGCGGAGGCGCTGGTATCGTCTATTCTTAAAAGAATCTGGCCCTGTTTTACTATCTGCCCCTCTCTGGCCACCAATTTGGCCAACATGCCGCCTTCCAGATTCTGTATAACCTGCACGTGACCTGAGGGG
>JASFOZ010000352.1:0-5135 GCA_050116255.1 Desulfarculaceae bacterium | reverse complement strand
TCATCGACAAGCAGGTGCAGAACTTCTACAGCGTATCCATCAGCGGTTATCATATCGCCGAGGCCGGGGCCAACCCCATAAGCCAGCTGGCCTTCACCCTGGCCAACGGCTTCACCTATGTGGAGTACTACCTCAGCCGGGGCATGCACATAGACGACTTCGCCCCCAACCTGAGCTATTTCTTCTCCAACGGCATGGACCCCGAGTACAACGTCATCGGCCGGGTGGCCCGGCGCATCTGGGCCATTGCCATGCGCAATAAATACGCCGGCACTGAGCGCAGCCAGATGCTCAAATACCATATCCAGACTTCGGGGCGCTCCTTGCACTCCCAGGAGATCCAGTTCAACGACATCCGCACCACCTTGCAGGGGCTGTGCGCCATTTACGACAACTGCAACAGCCTGCACACCAATGCCTATGATGAGGCCATCACCACTCCCACCGAGGAGTCTGTGCGCCGGGCCCTGGCCATACAGCTCATCATCAACCGCGAGTGGGGCCTGACCAAAAACGAGAACCCCCTCCAGGGCGCGTTCATAATTGATGTGCTCACCGACCTGGTGGAGGAGGCGGTGCTGGAGGAGTTCACCCGCATCTCCGCGCGGGGCGGGGTGTTGGGGGCCATGGAGACCGGGTACCAGCGCTCGCGTATCCAGGAGGAGTCAATCTATTACGAGACCCTCAAGCACAACGGCCAGCTTCCCATCATCGGCGTGAACACCTTCCTCAACCCCAAGGCCGACGAGCTCTATGAAGAGTGCAAGGTGGAGCTGGCCCGGGCCACAGAGGAGGAGAAGCATAGCCAGCTCAAGCGCCTGCATGAGTTCCACCAGGCCCATGCCGAGGAGTCGCCGGCGGCCCTGAATCGCCTGAAAGAGGTGGCCCTGTCCGGGGGCAATATCTTTGCCGAGCTCATGGATACGGTGCGCACCTGCTCTCTGGGCCAGATCACCCAGGCCTTGTATGAGGTGGGAGGGCAGTACCGGCGGGGGATGTAATTTTGCTCTAAGAAAAAAAGCTTGGTTTGGGCTCCCTTTGGCTCTAATCTGAAGGTGCGTAGTGCGCGTACTTAACAATTATAAGTAAAGGGGGTGCCGACTGTGGCAAATGCTTCGGGCAATAATGAATTATATAAGCCTAAGGTTTGTTTCTTTGATTTCGAAGAAGAAATAATCGGAATATTACCTAGCGCTACTTTTAATTGCTACTTTGGCTCCCTTGGTTCTCCCATTAATATAGGTGAAGGTCAGCGGCCCGCTAAATGTTTACTTAACTATAGATTCCCAGCAAATCTTCACGAATACAGCATATTTGTGATAGATTTAAAACCCAAAAAGCCTTTGCCATATTGTCCGGAAGACCACGAGATATCGTATGTTGATGATCTGTACGTGTACTATTTTGTTGTAAATTATCCCACCACTATTTTCAATCCCATACCATATACGGCAAAATTATTTGAAGATAAAATTAGTAGCCTTAAAAAACAAGTAATAGTAATATTATTTGCTAATAGCATAGAGAATTACACTTATATTGCCCGAGTAATAAAGAAAAATGAGAATATTGATTCAAAACCACTTGTTCATTCCAACTACGATTTGCTACCATTTAAAATAAAAAAATGGAATAAGTTTGGCACGAGAATTATTGTAGCAGAAAGTCGCTTGTCTGAGCTGCTTAACAGACACAAAAACACCTGTAAATATCGCACTTGTTTTGAAAAAATAGAGAAGTGGGATGATTACAAAAAACAAAAAGTGAGCGATCCAAAATTCAAACCTTTTGCATACAATGACCAAGAAGAAGTTGTATCTTTTTCTTATTTCACCAACAATACAGTCTTTTTTGTTTTTCCTGACATTGACGACAAAGTTAGTTTTTTAAAAGACTTTCTTACAAATCATTTGCCAGATTTTTTTCCTAAATTGTTCCCAAACATTACAACATACAACTGGTTACATGAACCGCCTTATCAAGTACCCGGAGAAAAAGGTATCCTCGGTGAAAAGAAAAAATATGAATTGGAGTATAAGGAAAAAATTGTTAGGCTCGAAAAAGATATTGTCGAGAACCGCAACAGATATAATTTTCTTCATGATCTTATAAAAGAGAGCGGTGATATCTTAGTAAAAGCGGTAAAAGACTATCTTAAATGGCTAGGTTTTGATGATGTTCGAAATATGGACGAACTAGATCCCGACAGAAAAGAAGAGGATTTACAAGTAGACACCGAAAATGGTTTGTTAGTAATGGAAGTAAAAGGCATCGCAGGCACTTCTAAAGATTCCGATTGCAACCAGGTCGTTAAGTACAGAAGGAGACACGAGGTAAAGCTAGGAAAGGTAGACGGAATTTTTGCTCTTTATCTCGTCAATCACCAGCGCTTTTTGCCTGCGCTTGATCGTCAAAATCCACCATTCACTGATAGTCAAATCAGCGATGCGAAGAACGATGGCAGAGGGCTGCTGACTACTTGGCGACTGTTCCAACTTTACCATGAAATAGAATCCGATATTGTTTCAAAAGAGGAGGCACGCCTTTGTCTTGAAAAGCCAGGATTAGTAGAATTCATTAGTCACAAACTAGTGAGTATCGGTAAGCCTAATGAGCTTAAAAAGGATGGTAGGGTTGCCATACTGGAGTTAGGGGATATAGTAGTTAGAAAAGATGATCAGGTTTACTATCATGACACGTGGTGGAAGAGACTGAAAATATTGAATATTCAAGTCAACGACGAGGATGTTGGAGAGGCAAGAAACCAAGAGGTAGGCTTGTTGATTGAAGAACCTATCAATACGGGCACAGAGTTATTTATTCGAAAGAAATAGCATTTAGAGTAAGCTCTATATAGATTAGCAATTATTCCTTGACCAAACTCCTACTCATAGCCGCAGCCGGGGGGCTGGGCACCCTGGCCCGCTACGGCCTGGGCGGGCTGGTGCACCGGGTGTTGGGCATGACCTTTCCCTGGGGCACCATGGCGGTCAACATATTGGGTTGTTTTGCCTTTGGCCTGGTCTGGCACCTGGCCGAAAGCCGCATGCTCATCTCCGGCCAGACCCGCATCATCGCCCTGGCCGGGTTCATGGGCGCATTCACCACCTTTTCCACCTTTATTTTCGAGACCGGCATGTTCCTGCGCGATGGGCAGTGGCTGCCTGCTATTCTCAATGTGGCGGCGCAGAACATTGTGGGCCTGGCCGCCCTGCTGTTGGGGTTCGCGGTGGCCAGGCTGATATAGGGACCCAGGGCAAAGGTCCTGCTATCTGGGCTCGGCTCTGATTCAAAGGAGGCCTGTTATGGAACTTCCCCGCGAGGCCAAACTGCTGCGGGTCTTTGTCGGCGAAGACGATAAATACCAGGGCCGGCCCCTGTACGAGGCCATTGTGCATAAGGCCCGGGAGGCGGGCCTGGCCGGGGCCACCGTGTACCGGGGGGTGCTGGGCTACGGCGCCAACAGCCGGGTGCACACCGCCAAGATACTAAGGCTCTCCCAGGATCTGCCCGTGGTGGTGGAGATCGTGGACACCGGGGATAACATCCAGGCCTTCATGCCCACCCTGGACGGTATGCTCAGCGAGGGCCTGGTCACCCTGGAAAAGGCCGAGGTCATTTTTTACCGCCATAACGGGGGGAAGAAATAGAAAAGGCCCGGCCTGTGGTATAGGCACGGACCTTTGACGCCCTTTAGGGGGCGTGTGTTTTTTTGTGTTGATATGGCTGGTTTTCGCTATTGTCAAGGCCGCGTACGCGCCCATAGGGTTTCAGCCTTGACAAGAGTGAAAACCAGCCGATGCTAAGACCTCATGTTTCTTCCAAAGAAATGTTGCTCGGAGGAGCCGTTTTTATGCCTGGCGGCCCTCTGTCACCTGATTATGTAAGCTAATGGCAACATTTCTTTGGAAGAAACATACGAATAAATAAGTGTTGGCAGGAAAATCAGACTCTATTTCTTTATGTGCACTTCCGGCTAAAGCCTATTTGCGGCCCTTGGCAAAGCGCTGCACCCGCTTGTGGAACTCAGGCTGATCAGCGCAGTGCATCACCTCCTGCCGCTCCGATTCCGCCTGCTCGTTCAGCCGTTTCCGGGACGCCAGGCGCAGCAAGGCCTTGGTGGCGGCCATGGCCTGGCTGGGCCCTGAGGCCAGCTCCCGGGCCACCTCCAGGGCCCGGGGCAGAACCTGATCCCGGGGGCAGGTTTCATCTATGAGCCCCAGCTCCCGGGCCCGGTCCGGGGTAATGCTGCGGTTGAGCATAAAAAGCTCCGCCGCCCGGGGCAGGCCCGCCAGCCGGGGCAGGGCCTGGCTGATGCCCGCGCCCGGGGGCAGCCCCACTCCCAAAAAGCCGCAGATCAGACGCGCCTCTTTATCCACCACCACATAGTCGCTGGCCAGCATCCAGGCCAGGCCGGCGCCGGAGGCCACCCCCTGCACAGCGCAGACCACTGGCTGAGGCATGCTGGTCAGGGCGGCCAGCACTCGCTGCACCCACTTGCCGTAGCTCTGAAAAACAGGTCCCGCCCCTTGGCCGGGGTGCTCGTCCAGATAGGCCTGGGCCCTGGCCAGGTTGCCCCCGGCGGAGAACACACCCCCAGCCCCGCTGAGCACCACTGACCCTATGCCGGAATCCACGGCCAGCGCCTCCAGGCTTCGGGTCAGCTCCGGACCCAGATCCTCGTCCATGGCGTTCAGGGTGGAGGGGTTGTCCATCAATACCTGGACCACTCTTCCCTGCCGGGCCGTTTTCACCAAATCGCCGCTTTTCATGATCTGCTAGCTCGCTTTCCCGAATCAATAACTCAAGTTGCCACAGGGCATTGTTTTAGGGCAACCTGAAGGTAGTTGAATGTATAATTTCACCTGGTCCTGCCGCAAAGGTGGATTCTCAATATGAAGACAGATGTCCTGGCTGAGGTGCTGGGCCTTCTCAACGCCGCCGAGCACCAGAGCCGTAACCGCAGCTTTGATGACTTCAGCGACCAGAACGGAAAGCGGGTTTTACGCTTGTACCGCCTGTACCATGCCCTTTTGAAGGAGCTGGAGGAAGCCGCCGCCCGTCCCGAGATCAGGGTAAGCTCAAAACCCGATGCCCAAGGCCTGATGCTCTCTCTGGAAGACCCCAAGGTCTCC
>JASFOZ010000351.1:0-5146 GCA_050116255.1 Desulfarculaceae bacterium | reverse complement strand
GATGCCGTCATAAGGGGCGCGGATGACCTCCAACTCCCGGTCCAGCAGATCATGGATAGTGGCCAGTACTTGTCCCTGCTTCACTTCCTGACGCAGGTTGAGCCGGGAACGGAACATACCGCCGCAGTTGCTATGCATCCAAAATCCGTCATAGGTGGTGTATTTTTTGGGTAAGGCCGTGGGCTCGCCGCTCATGACGCCCAGATATTTAAGCAGGTTTTTAAGACCCTTCAGGTCAAACCCAACGTGCTCTTGCACAACCTTGGCCCCGCCGCCCAATTCGGTCATGAAAACATCCACCCCTTTTTGGGCGGCGGCGTTTCTCATCACCGTGGGCGAGGCGCTGCCCACCCACAGCAAATCCGAGCCAAAGGACTTGGCGTATTCCAAATCCATCGGCCCCTCCGGTTTTTCCACCAAAGCCACAAAAGAGGTGATGGCGTAATGCATACCGATCTCTATGATCTCCACGCCGTAATCAGCCTGGCTCACAATATGGTCCATGAAAAAGCGGGTGATCTTTTCGGTGAGGAACCCCTCCGCCTTGCCTGCGCCGGTCCGGTTCATGATTATCTCGTCCGGGCCGGTGCGCTTGACCAGGTCAAAGGCCGGGGTGTTAAGCATGGGGATGCCCAAGAAAGCACCGCTCATGTTCTGGGGGTCAAGCTTCTGAAACAACTGGTATATGGCCTCCATGCCCGTGTATTCATCGCCATAAAGGCCGTTAACCACATAAATGCTCTTGCCGGGTTTAATGCCGTTGGCAGCCAACAGAGGAACCCTGACCGGCCCATCGTAATCCGGGCATATATCCAGCCAGACAGCCTTTTTTTCACCCGGGGCAAACTCCTTGTCAGCTATCTTCAAAACTCCAGCCACTGTTTCTATCTCCGGTTTTCCATCTGGCGGTTACCGATTCATCCTGGGGAGCCCGGCAATCATCAAGTCAATATTTTCCGTAGACTCCAGTTCCAGCACGGATTTGATCAATCCTTGAATATCCCCATCCGGGGCGTGCCCTTTAAGCAGGCTTTTAAATTTCACCTCCAAAGCAGACTTTATCTGCTGCGGCGTAAGACCCAATTTTTCCGTGTCCTTTTGCTGGCAAAAGCTGCGGCCGCTTTTCAGCGCGATCTCCACCTTGGCCTCAGTGGTCTCAAGGGCCGGGTCTACTTCGACTGTGGTCTTTTTGATGAGCCCGGCGATAAGTGGATTTTTAATTTTTTCCAGGCTAAAGACCTGATTGGTGGCCAGCCCCTCAACCAAGGCCACTGCCGTGCAAAAAGGCTGACTGAACTTGGCTTCCAGGCCGTTTTGAGGATCAAGAATGTGGGCCATGTCCCAGGCCAAAGGCGGGATCAGGCATTTGACGGAGGCGATCTGGTCCACCTGAGGCAGGACAGACTCACGCAAAGCCAGGCCGCATTCGATCACTGCGTGGGTGCGGTAGCAGGAGGCATGGCGCTTGATGATTATTTCATCCACGGCCCAGGAATCCCCCAGCCCGGCGGTCAAGGAGGTCGGATCGAACTTATCGCTCATAACCGATCCAAAGCCGTTTGGCCCGGCGATGATGTCCTCGGAGCTGGTAAATCCCTTTTCGGCCAGCACCGCGGCCATTAATCCCCCGGACGCCGCCTTTGCCGGGTGAAACGGCTTACACATGGTCCCGAACACCTGCCGCAGACCGCTGGCCTGGGTGGCGGCTGTGCCCAGGGCATTCACCATGGCCCCAGTATCCAGTTGCAGAAGAGCGGCCGCCCCGGCCGCCGCGCCCAAATAGCCCAAGGTAGCCGTGGAATGCCAGCCGCGATCATAATGCTCCGGATTGACCGCGGCCCCGACCCGCGACTCCAATTCAACTCCCGCCACAAAGGCGCGGATCAAATCGCGGCCACTTACCTTCTTCCATTGGCCCAAGGCAATAAGAGCCGGAAAGACCGGCACGCTGGGATGGCCGATCATCCCCAGGTGTATGTCATCATAGTCAAGGACATGGGAGGCAAAGCCATTGGCCAGGGCGGCTGAAAAGATATCGACCTTAACGCCCTGCCCCAGGATATCGGCCTGAGCAGGGCCGGTGAACTCGGCCAGGGTCTCTCTAAAAAGGACCGATGAAGCCTCCTGAGAACCGGCCAGAGTCACCCCCAGCCAATCCAAAAGAGCCAGCTTGGCCTGCTCCACGGTGCGGGCGGGCAGGTCCTGGTATCTAATTCCGCCCAAAAAATCGGCTACTGCAAAGGTAAGGCTCATTGGCTTAACCCGGTCCCAAAAGCAGATTGGGGATGAAAAGAACCAATTGGGGTATATAGGCCACAAGGACGATCTCGATCAGGCCGAGTACGACAAATGGGAAAGCCCCTTTTATGGTCTCTTTTAGAGGGCATTTGGCCACCCCGGAGAGCACGAAAAGGTTCAGACCCACCGGAGGGGTTATCAGGGCCACCTCCATGTTCACCACCATCATGACCCCGAAATGCACAGGGTCTATGCCCAGTTCCATGAGTACCGGAAACATAATGGGCAAGGTGATGAGCATGATGGAGACGACCTCCAAAAACATGCCCAAGAACAAAAACAATACATTGCAGAAGATTAAAAAGGCCCAAGGCGCCAGGCCCATCTCCTTCACAAACATGACCAGCTGGGCCGGCAGGCCGGCGTGGGTGATCCAATGGCCGAAGACGCTGGCCGTGGCGATTATTATCATGATCATTCCGGCTGCTTTCATGGACTCCGCCGAAATGCCCAGCACATCCCTGAACTTTACGTCGCGGTAAATGAACAAGGCTATCACTACGCTTACACCTGCGGCCAAGGCGGCCGCCTCGGTCACGGTGACTATCCCGCTGTAAATGCCCCCCAAAACGATTACCGGCAAAGAGAGCGCGGGAAGCGCTTTGGCTGTGGCCTTCATGGTGGTTTCAAGCGAGGCTCTTTCCTCGCCCCTGAAGCCCCTGCGCCGGGAATGATAATAGATCCAGGCGATATAGAGACCGCCCTCCAGTAAGCCGGGCACCACACCGCCCAGAAAAAGGCGGGGAATGGACTGCTCGGTGATTATTCCGTATAGGATAAGTGATATGCTGGGCGGAATCATGATGCCCATGGTTCCGGAGGAGGCCACAACGCCCACGGCAAAGGAGCGGGAATAGCCCCTCCTCAGCATGGCCGGAACCACTATGATGCCCATGGCCATGGCCGTGGCCACGCTGGAGCCGCATATGGCGGCGAAGAACATGCAGGCGAACACGCAGGCAATGGCCAGCCCTCCCCACCAGTGCCCCACATAACAATTGATGGTGTTTATGAGGTAGCGCGAGATCCCCCCCCGGGTCATGAACTGGGCGGCCATGGTGAAAAAGGGTATGGCCAAGAGGGTGAATCCGCCCAAGGAGTTGAACATCACATCCGCCACCATGGCCGGTGGGATGTGAGAGAAAAAGGTGAGCATAATCAGAGAAACCAGCCCGAGAGTCAGGTAAATGGGCATGCCTGAAATCAACAAAATGCCGAATATGAAAGCAAAGGCGATTATCATTTGCTCTGCGCCTGATTGTCTGGGGGTATGGCCTTATGAGCCTGGCTCAAGGAGTCCGGGCTGAAGCGCATTATTAAAAACCAAAGCCTTTTTAGTAATCTGAAGAACAAAAGAGTCATGCCCACGGGCACCGTGAGGTAGGCGACCCACATGGGGAAGCGGAGGGTTGACTCGGAGACTTCACCGGAAATCAAGGCCAGATCGACTATCAGAAAACCATAATAGGCTATGAACGCGGCGAATATTAAACCAAGAATGGCAATGGCCACTTCAATCCAACGCCGTATGCCGGCGGGCAGAAGATCCACCACAAAGGTTGCGCCGACGTGTCCCCTCTCCTCGGCCAGGGTGCTGCACACGATGTAGACGGCCCAGATGACCAAATAGATCACCAGTTCCTCGACCCATTCGGGGGCGGCCTCCATTACGTAGCGCATGAAAACAGCGTAGAGCACCATAATCACCGAACCGAGGATGAAACCGCCTACCAGCAGCTTTTCAATCTGATTCCAGATTTTAAAAAGTTTTTGCATTTTTCTATGTGAATGAAATCCGGTTTTAGGGATGCCGGGGCGGCCAAGAGGCCGGCTGCCCCGGCGGGCATCTTGTCCCGGCTACTTCATCCCCAGCATCTGCATGGCCTTGTCGACCAATTTCTGGTCCATCTTCATTTGCTTAACCAAAGGAGGCTGGGCCGGCATTATATGAGCGCGCCACTTTGCCAAAACCTCGTCCGAGGGCCGAAATATGCCGCCGCCTTTGGCCTTCTCCAATTTCTCCACGGCCAGCTCACCCTCCAGCTGCATCTTGCGCGCGTTTTCGCGCTGTCCGGGCACATGCTCGTTCCAGACCTTCACAAAAAGCTTCCTGAGATCATCCGGCAGGCGTTTCCAGAATTTCTTGGAGCACATGGGCACATAGTGCATCAGGTATTCGCGGTCCTTGACCGAATACTTGATTCCGGCATCCACCAGTTTGGCGCTGTGCAGGGGCTTGAAGGAGGTTATCAGGCCATCCACCGTGTTACGCATAAGGGCCATGGACATATCCGGCCAGGGGACGGGCACTGGGTTGGCCCCCAGGGCGCGCACACGGGCCGCATTGGCAGGGGAGCCGAAGTAGCGTATCTTGAGCCCTTTGAGGTCCTCGAGTTTTTTTATCTGTTTCTCCGTAGTGTGCAGGGCGACATAGCCCAACTCATACCAATGCCCCGGGACCACTACGTTCAGTTTCTTTTCCAGAGAGTCGCTTACTCCCCGGCCAAAATCACCGTCTACCAATTTCCGCGTAACTTGGGGGGGCTGGGCATAAAACATGGGCAAGGCGGTAAGCGCCGCGTTGGGGTCTATCTTGTCCATGAACCAAATCCCGGGGATTCCCATGTCCACCGTGCCCAGACTAAGCGCCTTGAACAGGTCCTTGTCTTTATAGAGCTGAGCACTATGATAGAATTTAACCTTTAAACGCCCGTTGGATTCCTTTTCCAAATTCTTGATAAAAACAACTATTCCCTGGTTCCGGGGGTGATCCATGACCGTATCCACGGAAAGCGAGAATTCAATGGGTTTCCCGGCCACTGCGGCTGAGGCTGCCAAGGCCAGGGCC
>JASFOZ010000350.1:0-5150 GCA_050116255.1 Desulfarculaceae bacterium | reverse complement strand
AGTATCGATTGTGCCATTTTTGTTGCCGGCGTTTCATAAGCCCTTCCTCTCCCGGGTCTCCTGGACCGGCATCTTGTTTTTGATTCCCATGACCATGGGAGTGGTGTTCACCCGCTCCCGGGGCGGGATATTGGGCCTGGCTGCGGTGGCTTGGTATTATTTTTACCGCCGGGTTGGCTTGTTTTTTTCACTTATCGCCCTGGGGCTGCTGGCCACGGTATTGGTGGCCATCCCCCGCATGGAAAGCATCTCCACCCAAGAATCATCCGCCCGCTCCCGTATGGAGCATTGGTCGCACGGCCTGTCCCTGTTGCGGCAAAAGCCCATTTTCGGGGTGGGCAAAGACATGTTCGCAGAGCATTATCCCCAGACAGCCCACAACTCCTTTATCCTGGTGTTATCCGAGCTGGGCATAATCGGAGGCATCGTGTGGGTGGGGATGTTCTTTGCCGCCTTTAGGGAGATTAACTTTCTAAGGGGTGACCCCCGGGCTCCGCCATTTTTGCAATCATGGCTGGACGGGCTGACCGGCGCTATTATCGGCTGGCTGACATGCGCCTTTTTCCTCAGCCATCCCTACAAATTTTTGAGCTTCGTATTGCTGGCCTTGGTGGTGGGGACGCTTAACGCGCTCCAGAGTGAAGGCATCACCGAGCGCCACCCCTGGACGATGCGCCAGACCCTGTGGACTTTGGGCATGACTATAGGGGGAGTGATCCTGGTCCACGTGATGTTGAGAGTCCTTTGGTCCATGTAGCCTGAGGCGGACGATTGAGGCGGCCAAGGGGTTGCGCCGGTGGCGGGCTCTATATGGCCCGAAGCCGTCTGGGTAAAGGCCTTCAAGGTTGAAGACGAATGCCTTCGGCGCAGCGGCCTTGGGGTGCGGTTTCATCTGGAAGGCTTAAACAAAGGAGCGGGCCGTTACAGGCGGATGTGATGGAGGCGGTGATCCGCAATCTGCAGACCTGGGCAGCCTCTTATTTGGCCCAATCCTTAAAACCGGCGCCCAAGCCGCCACCGGGCGAGCCCATGACCATTTGTCTGGCGGTTGCCGATCATTTCGAACCTTTTCAGGGCGGGACAAACCTGGCCGAGGCCTTGGAGCGCCTGCTCCCCTGGGAAAAGGGCCTGGCCGGGCTCTGCCAAGGACTGGCCGATTCCCGGGGGCGGCCTCCGCAACATACTTTTTTTTATCCTTTGGAAGAATATCACCCCGAGGTCCTGGACAGGCTGGCCGCCCTTTGCCAACAAGGCTGGGGGGATGTGGAAGTCCATCTGCACCACCAGGGAGAGACCTCCTCGGAATTGGAGGACAAGCTTCTTTCCTTTGCTGAGCTTCTGCATTCCCGCCACGGGCTGCTGCGCAAGGACCCACAGACCGGGCGTGTCGCCTATGGCTTCATTCACGGCAACTGGGCCTTGGACAACTCCCTTCCCGGAGGGAAATGGTGCGGCGTCAATGATGAGCTTAGGGTGCTGTCCCGCAGCGGATGCTACGCTGATTTCACCCTGCCCGCCGCTCCCAGCCCGGCCCAGACCCGGACCATTAATTCCATTTACTATGCTGAAGACGATCCCTTGAGGCCCAAGAGCCACGACCGGGGCCGCAGGGCCGCGGTGGGGGCGCCGCCTAGTGGTGATTTGCTGATTGTGCAGGGGGTTTTGGCCCTGAACTGGCGCTGGCGCAAGGCGGGCTTTTTACCCCGGCTGGAGAACTCCGACATTGGCGCCCACCGCCCCCCGCGCCTGGACCGGGTTCCGCTTTGGCTCCGGTTCGCTCCCTGGGTGGATGGGGCTGAGCAGGTGCGTTTCATCAAGCTTCACTGTCACGGCGCCCCGGCCCGGCACCATGACGCCCTTTTGGGGGAACAGGCCCGGGGCCTCTTGGAACACCTCACTGCGGAATTCGGGCGGAACCGGGGCTTTCGCTTGCATTTCGTAACCTGCTGGGAGATGGTGCAGATGATTCACGCTTTGGAAAGAGGCGAGGAGTTTTAACCCATGGCTGCCGGCATATGCGGTTTTTTGGTCTTAGGCCTAAGCCTGTTGATGTCTCAGGCCGCCTGGGCGGCGGATCAACCTGCCCCGGAGGTTACTGCCCGGCCGGGGATTTTTTTGGGTATTGAGCGGCTGGCGGAACTCAGACAGAAGGCCCAAGAGAAGACGCCCCAGTGGCGCCGGTTGATGGTGTGGGCTCAACAGCCCGAGCGGGACCGGGCCCTGAGCCAAGATGGGCCGGGATTGGCCTTGGCTGGATTGGTCCTGAGCCGGCAACAGCCCGGCCTGGCCAAAGACCTTCTGGGCAAGGCCAAGAACTGCGCCCTCAAGGTCGCAAAGACCGCAAGATTTGAAGATCTGGCCTTGGCCGACGCCAGGGTGAGGGAAGTGGCTCTTACCCTGGAATGGGCCTGGGATGCCTTCTCAGAGGGGCAGCGCCAGCAATTGGCGCGCTGGCTGATCTCTCAGGCGGAATCATACCGCTCCCAGGGAAGGGGCTGTTTTGACTCAGATTCGGTCAGGGCCTTGCGCCTGTGCGGGTTGGCCTCCTTGGCCGCCCGGGGGATAAACAGCAAGTCCGGCCCCCTGCTGCGTGAGGCCTTGGATGTCCGCTTCGGCGCCGAGTTGTTGCCTTGCCTGCTTAATGCCGGAGACGGGGGGGGATGGTTCGAGGGCCAGGGCTCCGGCGCCGCCGCCGGACTGGCCTTGTTGGAGTTTGCCGCCGCAGTGAAGACCGCCACCGGCCAGGACCTTATGGCTTCCGCCCCTTGGTTCAAAGACAGATTGAATTACCTGATGTTCAGTCTCCTGCCGGGGTTGAGCTGGAACCACCAGGGCTTATTCATTAGGCCCTGCCCCGGGGGAGACCAGGTGGTGCCCCCTGCCGCAGCCGGGGACTTGTTCAGATTACAGATGCTGCTTTTGGCCCAAATGCAGCCGGAGCAGACGGCTGCCGGCTGGGCCCGCTCCATACTTTTAGGCGGTATGGGTCTGAGGGTATTGGCCGGCCACCGCTTGGTTTACGAGTTTTTATGGACGGATTTGAGCGCGCCCCAAGCGGCTTTGACCAATGCCCCCCTGACTTGGTCGGCGCCGGCTCAAGGCAAGGCTTTTTCCCGGTCCGACTGGTCGGCGAGGGCGACCTGGCTGGGCTTCACCTGCGGCCCCCATTTTGCCCGGGCCCAGCATCTGGACGCCGCCTCCCTGATGCTTTTCGGCCGTGGATTCATCATGCCTCCGGGTGGCGCTTATGACGGCAGCGATACGGACCACGCCCTCAATTACGCAGTGCGCAGCCTTGCCCACAACACCTTGATCATCCGCGACCCGGGAGAATATTCCTGGTATGACATGCGCCTGGGCCCTAAAGCCCGGGGGACTTATGCCAATGACGGCGGGCAACGGGCCTGGGCCAGCTTCAAGAAAAACGGCAAGGTTGACAAGCAGGCGCCCTGGACCTCCAGCGGCTGGGAAACCGGCCCTGCGCCCTTTAGCAAACTGGGTCCCATCTATCAAGCCGCCTTCTTGGAGGCGGTGGAGGATCGCCCCCGGTTTGCCTACTTCAGGGGCAACGCCACCAAGGCCTATCAAGGCAGCACCAACAAGGCTGCGCGCGTGGTGCGGCATGTCCTTCATCTGCGTTCCGGCGGTCCCCAGGACGCCGATGCGGTGGAGGCGGTGGTAGTGGTGGACGATGTGGAGGTGAATCGGGAAGAGGCGCGGGTCCGCTTTGTGTCCCATTTTTCTGCCAAGCCGAATCTACCGCCGGATTTGGAAGAGCTGGGCCCGGGCCGTATGGAGGGGATGGCCCAAAGAGTGCGGATAGAAACCGGCTCTGCCCGCTTGGACCTGATCTGCCTCGTGCCTGACCAGGCCAAGATGCTGGTCTTTGGGGGGGAAGGCCAAGCAGGTTCCTGGGCAGGCGGCAAAAACCACCCTCCCCGCAAACCCGCGGTGAACCGGGCGCCCTGGAGGGTGGAGTTCGGCCGCAGCAAGGGACTGGGCCGCAAGCGGCCCTTGGCCCACGTTATGTTCCCTGCCGACAGAGGCGCTGCCGATCCACCGGCTTTGCAGAAGCTGGGCGGGCTTGATCCCGGTGCTGTGGGCCTGGTGATCCCGGATCCCCGCAGGCCCCGGGTGATTGTAGTGAATCTGGGCGAGCCCTCTCCGCAAAAGGCTATAACTTATGACCGCCTGCCAGGCCACTCCCGGCACCTGGTCGCCGGGCTGGTACCCGGGCAGTCATATGCGGTGCAGATAACACAGAGCCAGGTGACCATAAAACCAGGTTCCGGGCTAAAGGCATCGGCCGCAGGGCTCTTGGCCTTTCAGGTGGCGCCGGAAAAGGAGGCGGCAAAGTAGCCTTGTGCCCTTCTTATCTTCCTTTAATCGTGGAGGTCGAGGGCTTTAAGCTCTACAGATATGTTATTATTAGTTAATCATGTAAAACGAACCCAACGGGGGCTGATCTCCCGTATATTATTGCATTTCAACTATTTGAAAATGGCCGCAAAAAGAGATGATACCTATCGCGCGGACCCGGCGTCTTTATCGCCAGGGGGGTCCTATGCGGCCAGTCCTTGGAGGTTGGTATGGGGCGGCTAAAAGCAGCGGGGCGTATGTTTTGTGCGGCAATACTGGTGGGGGCGTTATTGGCAGGGGCGGCCACGCCGGCATTGGCCGATAAGGAGGATTATTTCAATCAGGGCATGAAATATTTCAATGAAGGTAAGTTCCGGGAAGCAACCCTGGAATTTCGTAACGCCCTTAAAGAAGACCCCCGCTTTGTCAAAGCCAACTATCAGCTCGGCCTGACCTACATGAAGCTCGGGGAGTTGGGCCAAGCCTTTCGCATGTTTTTCAACACCGTGACCTTGGACCCCAAAAACCTGGACGCCCAACTCCGGGTGGGCCAAATCAGCCTTCTGGCCGGGCGGGTCGACCAGGCCTTGGAAAAGGCCCAATTGGTGTTAAAGGCTGAGCCCGAAAATGTTGAGGCCCAACTCCTTTTAGGCCAGTGTTTCGCGCAAAGGCAAGACGTGCCCAAGGCAGTGGAGGCCTTTAAACAGGCCATGGCCCTGGCGCCCAAACGGGCCGACATCCCCGTGCTTCTGGGGCAGCAGTACGTAAGCGACGGACGCCCCGAGCTCGCT
>JASFOZ010000349.1:0-5154 GCA_050116255.1 Desulfarculaceae bacterium | reverse complement strand
GCCCAGGCGCAAGCGGCTGCCGTCGCTAAACACCACCTGGCCTGACCCCTGGATATGAAAGAAAAAAGCCTCAATGGGATCAGCCAAGTAGGCTAAAGGCTTGGCCTTTCCGGCGATGGCTCCCTGAAAATCGATCTCATCCCGGGCGTGATAGGGCACAACTTTTTTGCCCTCCACCCTGGCAACCAGGCGGCGGTTGGGAAGCTTGGGGCCAAAGTCACGAAGATTTACGGTCAGAAGGTTCTCAGGCACGGAATAAAGAGGGTATATATAAGGCGGCTTGGCTTCCTTGCGGGCAGGCAGGACCGGCTCATAATACCCGGTAAAGAGCACGCTACCCTTTTCATCCGAACCCCGGGAGCGGAACAACAGCAAACGTTTTTTCAGGTACTTGGTGCGGGCCTTTGGATCGGGCATTCTCATCAGGACAAATTGAATTTCCTTGAGCGCCTGGGCCATTTGCAGGGCGTTTACTTCATAGGTCCCGAACCAATATTTTTTATTGGGATTCACCTTGGCCAGATAATCAAGGGATTGCTGACAGGCCATAGCCAGGCTTCCCGCGTCCATGTCGTCTGTAAACAAGGGCCAATCTGATTCAGGCACCAATTGCAGGGCTGGCTGGGGAACTTCTTTCTTGGCAGGCGGAGGGGCGCAGCCCCACAGCGCCGCACACAGGCTAAGAACTCCGATCCCCAGGTACAAGCCGAACCATCGCCAATTTGTCCGTTTAAAAGCCATATCTTTTGTGTAGTCTGCAAATGGCGCCTGTGTCAACCAGGCAAGTACAAACTTATGGGGCTGCCCTGCCCTTGAGGCAACCTCGGTTCAAAAAAACCCGGCTCCACCCCAAAAAGTTGGGCCTTTGACAAGGGCCCGGAAATGAGTCAAGATCATCAAGAGGTTGAAGACAAGTAAAGAGGAGCGGCTGTCGTATAATTAAATTCTATCTCTGATCCGCAAACAGCACCGGCAACGCAGAGTTTTAGGGCATGAGGAAGTGTACGGGCAATAATACCCAGGAATGGGGTTTGGACGCTATTTTTGAAGTGTCCTGCCCAAACTGCGGAAATTTGGTCGAATTCTTTAAGGATGAGATAACCAGAAACTGCCCTGAATGCAAAAAGCCGGTTATAAGTGACCGTAAGGATTATGGCTGCAATCAGTGGTGTTCGCCTTCGTCTTCCCATATGAGGAATTATTGTTCCAAATTTAAAAAGTCAAAAGACCGATTTTACGGCCATAAAATTTCGTGATAATTAATTTCGGGTTTTAGGCGCCGCTGTTCAAGGCCGGTGATAAGGGGTGCCGGCCAGGATGGTGTGGGCCCGGTAGAGCTGCTCCAAGGCCACCAGGGAGGCCAGCTCATGGGGCAGGGTGTGCGGGCCCAGGCTCACCTGTTGTTGGGCCCGCTTTATGGCCCCTGGCCAGAGCCCCAAGTGCCCGCCGATCATAAGTACCAGCCTCTTGCGGCCCTCCAGCCGTGTCCTTTCCAGATTCCGGGCCCACTCTTCTGAGGTCCAAGGCACACCTTGCCGGTCCAGCGCCCATACCGCGTCCCCGGAACCCAGCCTCTGCAGCAGACGCTCACCCTCCGCCTTCAGTATCTCAGCCTCGGGCCTTGATTTGGCCGTGCGTTCCGGCCTCACCGGGTCCAGGCTGCAGCCGCCATAGGCCTTTAACCTCCCGGCGTAGTCTGACAATCCCTGGGCGATATAGGCCGCCTTGGGCTTTCCCACCATGAGTAAGAGATGAGTCATTAAAAATAATCCAGCCAAGAGAAAAGCCGGTTCTTGGCGAGTCCAAAGCCTTTAAGGGCTATTGCGGTGCCGTCTGGCCAGTCTATTAAAGATCACATAAGAAAAAAAGGCCAAGGCCGGAAAGAAAACGAACTTCAAGACATTGACCAGCTTTTGACCTCTATAAATACGGGGGCTGGTGGTGGGCGGCCCATCAAAGCCAAAAAAGCGGATGTCAGAATGGGCGAAGGCCTCTTTTAACCCCTTCAGGTCGGTGGGGTCTTGCAGGTGAGTGTAGATTTTAGAGACCAGAACCGGATTGGAGCGAATCTCTTCCACGCTGTATGGCCCCATGGCCTCCAGGTCAGGATCCACCACCCAAAGGCGGCCATTTATCTTGGCCTCGGCAATATCATGCCCCGGCAGTTGGCAGGCCCGCGCCTGCCCGCCCAATTTTCGCCATATTTCAATGAACACGCCGGCTGCTTGGCCGCAGGAAGCCCCGGCCGTGTGCCGCAACAAGTCGTCACCCAGATACATGGCGTCAAAGGTCCAGTGGGGAACCAGGCTCCTGAACAGAGCCAAAAACGGGTTGGTTAGGTAGGTATGCCGTGGATACATGAAATGTACAAAACGTTTGCGCACCAATTTAAAAACCGCCTTGGCCAGCTGCTCCTGATCCGCGCCGGGATTATTCCTTTTTATGGCGGCTACGGCGTCATTCAAAGAGCGGATCTTTTGGTAGAGCTCAAGGGAAAACTTATCTTCAGGATCGCGCAGGAAGGGATAGCCCTGGGGCACGTCATCAACATTCCCATCCCCGGTATATGCATGAAATTGAGAATCAAGGGGGTAACGGTAATAATGGCCATACACGATGAAACCTGTACCGATAAGGCACAGAATAAGTATGGCCAGGAATGGCTTTTTCATGTGGACTGGCTGTGACAATGTTTGATATGGCTTTCCCAATCTCGTCCATAGGGCGGATAGAACTTTGATGGAGTTAAAAAGACCAACTAGAGCAGTTGCCTTGAAATAAGGCAGGAGATGAGATCCGCATGACAGGGAAGATTATTCAAAAGATCATTCTCTTACTCTGCCGCCCGGAAGGTTGAATCCCTTGGGCAGCGCCAGCCTTAAAGCAGTAAGCGCTTTTTACATACCCGGTGTAATTTCCTGTCTCCTTCACTCATATAATCTTACCGGGTGGCTGGTGCTTTGAACAGAGTGAAGATCGGCTTGCCGCCATAGTCACGCCTGCAATAAAAACTTAGCCTGACTCTCCGCCAAGACTTCCGCATTGCCTGCCAGCTTAATCGTGGCCGCGGCCTCAGCCAGACGCCCCCGGTGCTGGGCCACCCAGCCTTGCACCAGCAGTTCCTCGCCGATGGGCACCGGTTTTTTGAAGCGGGTCTCCATGGTGGCGGTCATGCCATGGCCCAGGAAGTGAAGCACGGCATGGGCCATTATCTCATCGCACAAGGTGGCCACCACCCCGCCGTGGGCTATGCCCGCCCAGCCTTGAAAGCGCGGCGGCAAGGTTAAACGGCATATGGCCTGCTTTTGAGTGTACTCCACCTGCATCTGGATGCCATGGGGGTTTTCCTTGCCGCAGGCAAAGCAGTGGTTATCGTCCTGCAAGGTCATCTCGCCCAGTTGGCTCATCAACGCTCCTCCAGATCCAGGCGCCGGGCGATTTCCTGGGCGGTGGCTTCCACAAATCTGGTAAAGGAGTCGCCCTCTAAAGGCCGTCCCGGCTGGGGAAGCTCGTTTAATCCCTGGGCGATCACCTCCTGGGGCTGGTTGATAAGCTCCGGCCTGGGCTCCACGCCGAACTCGGGGGGAAAGCTGTTTTCAAAGTACATCTGCTGGAAGCCGATGAACTTCAGGTGATGGGCGGTGGCGTCCAGGACTGCATATTCTCCCTTGTCGATGATCCTCCGCTCCCAGGCCCGCGCCAAGCCGGCCAGGGACTCGCCGCCCTGGGTGCAGACGATGTGGCCGTGCCGGTTGGCCATAATCATGTGGTCCATTATCTGTTGCTCGTCAACCTGCACCACAAAAAAGGCGGGGCGGCCGGCGGCCTGGTCATAGCGCCGGGCCAGCTCCACCACCCTGGGCATGGAAACCGGGTTGCCGATCATGGCCGCCTGGGCCACCGAGGAGCGCACCGTCACCGGCTGCCACTTCCTCTTGGCTGGCTCTGTCTCCTGATAGTATTGGAACACCGGATCAGCGTGGCGGCTCTGGACGCCTATGATCTTGGGCAGTTCCGCAACGATGCCGAGCTGCACAAGCTTTAAAAAACCGCTCATCACCGCAGAGATGTTGCCGGCATTGCCGATGGGCAGCAAAACAGCGCATCCGGCCAGGTCATAGTCCATATCCTGGGCTATCTCAAAGGCATATGACTCCTGGCCCAATATGCGCCAAGGATTCTTGGAGTTCAGAAGCGCCACCTGATAATGGTCAGCCAGATACTCCACCACCTTCATACAGTCATCAAACACCCCGGGTATTTCAAAGACCTGGGCCCCTGACCCCAAGGGCTGGCTGAGCTGCTGGGGGGTCACCTTGCCTTGGGGCAAGAGCACCGCCGAGCTTACCTCCGGGGTCAGATAAGCTCCATACAGGGCCGCCGCCGCCGAGGTGTCGCCCGTGGAGGCGCAGACACTCAGCACCTTGCCCGCGCCGCGATGTTTGACCAGGTAGTTGATGAAGCTCAGGGCCACGGCCATGCCCCGGTCCTTAAAGGAAGCGCTGGGGTTTTGACCGTCATTCTTAAAGAAGAACCGGGGCCCGATTTTTCGGCGCAAAGGTTCCGAGGCCTCTACCAAAGGGGTGTGCCCCTCCCCCAAATAAACCACGCTGTCCAAGGGGATGACAGGGGCCACCAGCTCGTGATAGCGGAAGATTCCTTTCAGGGCCGGCAGGTTCAGCATGCGCCTTAAGTCGAACAACCGCCGCCACTCAGCACCCTGGCGCTGCTTAAGGCGGGAATCATCCTTGTCCTCGATCAGAAGCACCGCCCCGCACTCCGGGCAGGTATAAAGCAGCTTATCTATGTGATGGTCCTGCCCGCATCCCAGGCAATGGTATAAGAGCCTGCCCCCTACCTGGGGAATCAGGCCGGCTTGATCCTGCGGCGAAAAATCCTCAACACGCATACATGGCCTTCCTTGAACCTGGCCCCTGAAATATAGGGCCGCTGCCTGAAAGCTGTCAAACCGGGCGTATCATATTTTGTTTTGAATAAAAAAGTGTCACCCGGAAAATCAGGCACTCCCTTAAATACGCTTGTGCAACTTAATTGATTTATAACCAAAAGGCCCGGGCTTCAAGCCCGGGCCTGGGGTGCAGGGATTGCGCCAGCAAAAAACTTATAGGCCCAACTCGTCGCTGATCCCGCGCA
>JASFOZ010000348.1:0-5167 GCA_050116255.1 Desulfarculaceae bacterium | reverse complement strand
CCTCAGCCACGTAACCCTCGGTGGTAAGAAGCACACCCAGGTCATAGCCCCGGCTCACCGCGTCTTTACGGGCCAGCATGCCGTTCAGATAGTTGGCGCAGGCCTTGGCCTCCACCGGGGTGGCGGCATTGTGGATCTTGCGCCATTTGCTGAAGCAGACGTCAATGGGCACGGCCCGGTCCAGGCCCAGGTCCTCCTGCTCGGGGATGCCGCAGATGGCCAGGTCCAGCTTGGAATCCAGCACCAGGGCGATCACCGCCTGTTCACCGTAAAAGGCCATTATTTTGATCAGGCCCCGGCTGATTTGGTTTACCTTCACCGACTCGGCCACCGCCGCTGCTATTTGTTCGGGGGTATAGGCCATCTCCATGCCCAGCAGCTCGGCGCTGCGGAACAGGCGGTCCAGGTGTTTGTCCATCCTAAAGGCCAGGGGACCTTCCGGGCCGGGATGGATGCCAAAAACCTCGAAGATGGCGGAGCCCCGGCTGAGGCCGTGGGAAAGCACATGCACGTTGGCTTCCTTCCAGGGAACCATCTGGCCGTTCATCCAAATCTTCAGATGATCAAACACAAAAGCCTCCTTGGCGAAATGGGTTTATTTTTATTTCCAGGGCCGGGCGGGGCTTGGCCGGCCCGGCCCCTGAAGTTGAAAGCATCATTTACCCATAATCAGTTCCGGCAGAAACAAAGAAAGCTCCGGCACAAAGGTGACCAACAAAAGCACCGGCAGGCTGCCGAACAACAGAAAGGGGACGCAGTCGCGCACAAAAGACGACACCGGCAGGCCTGAAACCCGGGCGGCGGTGAACAGGTTGGTGGCCACCGGCGGCGTCATCTGGCCGCTGCCCTGGTTTACGGCCATGATGGCCGCCATCTGGAAGGGGTGTATGCCCAGCTTCATAAACAAAGGGAACAAAAGGGGCGCTGCCAGGAGCATGGCGCTGAGGTCATCCATGATCATGCCCATGATTATCATGAAGACGTTGATGAGCAGCAAAAGGATGATCCGGTTTTCGGTGAGGGAGAGCATGCTGGCGGCGATGGCGTCGGGCAGCCGCTCATAGGTGAAGATGCGCCCCATTATCACGATAAAGGCGATTATGAAGACAATGGCGCCTTCGATGCTGGCGGTCTCCTCGGCGGCCAGGCGGAATGCCTTGGGGGTGAGCCTGCGCGTGGCTGCGCCCACGCACAGGGCGTAGACCACCGCCACACAGCCGGCTTCGGTGGGGGTGAAAAATCCTCCGTATATGCCGCCCAATACGATTACGGGCATTACCAGGGCCAGGGCGGAGCGCCGGGCCGCCAAACCGATCTGTTGTACATGCTTAAACCCGGACATATGCTCCATCACCCTTATATCCTTGGACCGCCGGCAGCGCAGATAGTTGATGATGGAATAGGCCAGCACAATCAATATGCCGGGGCCGGCGGCGGCCAAAAAGCAGCCCGCCACCGATGTTTTGGTGACCATGCCGAAGAGAATCATGGGGATGCTGGGCGGAATAAGCTGTCCCAACAGCCCGGAGCATGCCACCAGGGCGGTGGCGTATTGTCTGGTGTAGCCGTACTTTTCCATCTGGGGCAGGATGGTCATGCCGATGGTGGCCACGGCAGAGGCCGAGGAGCCGGAGATGGCTCCGAAAAGGGCCGAAGACACGATGGTCACCACCCCCAGGCCGCCTTTAAAGCGGCCCACCACGGCGTTGGCGAACTCCACGATGCGGGCCGATATGCCGGCGGCGGTCATGAGCCCGCCGGCGAAGATGAAAAAGGGAATGGCCATGAGCACAAAGGAGTTCAGGTTGGTGTATATGGCCGGCACCGCAAAGCCGGGGTCCATCTCAAGAACCAGCATCATGGCCAGGCCGCCAACCCCGAAGCACACGAACAAGGGGAAGCCCGCCAGCAGCATCAGGATGGTAAGGACTACCAGAAGAAGCAGCTCAGTCATCGGGCGCCTCCTTTGTAATAGGCCTGCACCTTTTTAATGCGGTCGATAAGATGGACAAGGGTATGAAAGGCCATCAGGGTGCCGGTGACGGTAAAACAGACGTGCACCACCACCAAAGGCACATACAACACGATGGAGTTCATGCCTTTGTTCCAGGAGTACACCGCGAATTCAAAGGACCATTTCACAAAGACGCAGAGGAATGCGAAGGTTACCACCTTGGAAAACAGCTCAAAAAGAAGCTTGCCCTTTTCGGTGCGGGCGAAGCCGCCCATTTTGATATGGCCGTCTTCCCTGGTGGTGACCACCGCCCCGATGAAGATGGACCAAATCATGATGAAGCGGGCCGCTTCCTCCAAGGCGGGCGAAGACCACTTGAAAAGAATGCGGGCCGCCACCTGATAAAAGACTATGGCGGTCATGGCCACAATGGTGACTATACGTCCGGCGTCCTCTGCCTTATAAAGCCACTTAATCCTGTTGCCTGAAACCATTGCCATCAGCTTCCCTCATAGAACCGCGGGCGGCCCTGGTTGGGGGCCGCCCGTGATTCCGCCCGAGCGTTACTTTTTGATGTTCTTGCGGATGACGTCCATGGTCTCCTTACCGATGACCTCTTCGAACTTAGTCCAGCTCTTGATGCCGTATTTTTTCCACTCGGCGCGCTGGGCCGGAGTGAGGCGGGTCACCTTGATGCCGTAGGCCGTCATTTTCTTGAAGTAGTCCTCAGCGGTCTGCTCGGCCTTGGAGTTGCCCCAGCCCAAGGCCTCGTCAGCCGCCGCTTGCAGGGCCTTTTTCACGGCAGGGGTCTGCTTGTCCCAGAGTTTTTTGTTGACTATCAGGACCAAGGGCTCGAACAGGTGGTTGGTGTCGGTGTAGTACTTGGTTACGTCGCGCAGGTGCTCATAAGTGATCAGAGGGGCGTTGTCCTGGGCGTGGGCCACTCCGGTCTGCAAGGAGGTGAACAGCTCCGAGAAGGCGATATCCACGGTCTGGGCGCCCATCTCCTGGAAGAAGAGACGGTCGGCCGGATTCCAGGTACGCACCTTGATACCGAGCTTCTTTACATCCGAAGGCAGAACAATGGGGCCCTTGGTGCAGGCAAAGCCATCCAGGCCCATGAAGTAAAAGCCCAGGGGCTTTACACCCAGCTCCAAAAAGACCGGCTCCAGAAGCTTGAACATCCAGCCGCCGGGGCCGTAGACCTTGCGGCCTTCCGCCCAGGTGTCGGCCAGGTAGATGGTGTAGCCGGCCTGCAGGCGCTTGTCGAATTCAGGGCTGAGGGGCAACAGGCCCGACTCCTGGGTGCCGCGCACCACATTGTCGAACATATCCCGATAAGGTCCCAACTGCTCGCCTGGGAACTCGTCGATGACGATCTTGCCGCCAGTTTTTTTCTTGACCAACTCACACCATTTCACCAGGGTGTCGTCGTCAAGGGTCTTGGGGGCGGCCACTCCGCCTGCCTTCCATTTTTTGGCCAGAGCCACACCCGGCAGGGACAGGCTGAGGGCCAATGCGACAAGGAGACTTAAGATCGCCAGTAGGGTTAGTTTTTTCATGCAGTCACCTCCATTCGCGTGTTGATTGCATATATCATCAAAACACAGCCCGTTTATGTGGAAGCAGCCGAGATGCTGTAAGACTCGGCCGCCGGTATTTGTACGGCCCGGGCGCGGCGCTGCCTTCTTTAGCAGGCGGACCCTGCCCGGCCGGGCCTTAAAAGCTCACTTCCGCGCAAGACATGCCAAAGGCCTCCGCCACCGCGGGATAGCAGACCTGGCCGTCGATGATATTCAGCCCCTTCCTAAGGGCGGGGTCGTCGGCCAGGGCCTTTTCCAGTCCCTTGTTAGCAATGGCCAGCCCATAGGTCAAGGTCACGTTGGTTAGAGCGATGGTCGAGGTGCGAGGCACCGCCCCGGGCATGTTGGCCACGCAGTAATGGACCACATCCTCTTCAATGTAGGTGGGGTCCTCGTGGGTGGTGGGGCGGGTGGTCTCGCAGCAGCCGCCTTGGTCCACGGAGATGTCCACCATGGCGGAGCCGGGCATCATGCCCTTTAGGATGTCGCGGGTGACCAGCTTGGGCGCCTTGGCCCCTGGAATCAGGACCGCGCCGATAACCAGGTGGCTGTTACGGCACTCGGCCTCGATGTTGGCCGGGTTGGACATGATGGTCACCAGGCGCGAGCCCATGATGTCTTCCAGATAACGCAGCCGGTAGGGGTTGTTGTCAAGGATGGACACCTGGGCGCCCATACCCACCGCCACCACCGCCGCCGCCAGGCCAGAGACGCCGCCGCCGATGATGGTGACCCGGGCCGGCCGCACCCCGCTCACCCCGGATAAGAGGATGCCCATGCCCCCGTTTTTGGCCTCCAGGCAATAGGCCCCCATCTGTACCGACAACCGGCCCGCCACCTCGCTCATGGGCGACAACAGGGGCAAGGAGCCATCGCTGAGCTGCACCGTCTCATAGGCAACCCCCATGATCTTGCGCGCCTGGAGCTTCTCGGTCAGCTCTTGGTCGGCAGCAAGGTGCAGGTAGGTGTAGAGAATCTGCCCCGGTTTCATGAGGTCGAACTCGGGACCGATGGGTTCTTTGACCTTTACGATCATGTCCGCCTCAGCCCAGACCGCCTCAGCAGAGTCCAGGATGGCGGCTCCGGCCTGGGTGTATTCCGTGTCGCTGAATCCCGAACCCAGCCCGGCCGAGCGTTCCACAAAGACCTGATGGCCGTTGTCCACAAAGGCCTTGATACCGGCCGGAGTGGCCGCCACTCTCTTTTCAGCGGGCTTTATCTCTTTGGGTACGCCGATTTTCATATTCCCTCCCACCTCATAATATGAATTGAAAACAAGGCCTGAAGCGGGCAGGCCTTACCTATGTTTCTAGCCGGAGCTTTTATTTCCATTCGGCATGAAGGGGGGAAAGTTTCTTTCCTGCTCGGCATGGAACTCCATAGCCTGCTCAATGGCCTGGGGATCGCCGGATTCAATGGCCTTTAACAAGACCTTGTTGGGCTCCAACAGGCGGGACGGCCCTTCTGGAAAAAGCTCATCCAACAGGGGCATGTAGCCCTTTAAGAGGATGTCGTGAAACATATTCCAGACGATGTAGAAGACGCTGTTTTTGGTGGCCAGGGCCAGCTCCTGGTGGAACTCTGTGGCTACGGGGAAGTAGGCGTATATATCCTCGCCGCAGGCCTCCAT
>JASFOZ010000347.1:0-5168 GCA_050116255.1 Desulfarculaceae bacterium | reverse complement strand
GCGTGGACGTGGGCGAGCATCTGGGCGACCAGGTGCACGAGATGATCGAGTCGTTCCACGGCATCTTCCGGCGCCTGGATGGGCTGGGGGTGCCCACCATGGCCAGCCTCCAGGGCGCGGCCCTGGGCGGCGGTTGCGAGCTGGCAGCCTACTGCGACCTGATAGTGGCCAGCGAAAAGGCCAAGCTGGGCCAGCCCGAGATTCTGGTGGGCGTGTTCCCGCCCATAGCCGCTTTGGTCTTCCCCCGCCAACTGGGCTATAAAAAGGCCCTGGAGCTCATACTCACCGGCGACACCATCGGCGCACAAGAGGCCTATGAACTGGGCCTGGTGAACAAGGTGGTTCCGCCTGAGCAACTGGAAGAAGCCACTCAGGAGCTGGCAGGTAAGCTTCTGAATCTGTCGAGCGTGGTGTTAAAGCTCACCAAAAAGGCTGTCCTGCAGGGTCTGATGGATGACAGCCAGGCGGGCCTGGCCAAGATCGAAAAAATCTACCTGGATGAGATGATGACCACCTCTGACGCGGAAGAGGGCCTTAAGGCCTTTTTGGAAAAGAGAAAACCCATCTGGCAAGAAAAATAATAATCCGCAGGGCGTAACCAAACCAGCCTCCGGGAGCCGTCCGGAGGCTGATTTTGTTATGTGCGCTTATTCAAGGAGTGTACAAAAAATCAGCGGCTGGCCAGCGACAGTTTTTTTGCATGCTTGGTCCGACAGTGCGGGTGCATTTGGTCCCATCCTGCCATGGCAGACAGGGTGTTCTTGTCGCCCATACGTATCAAGGCGCAGGTGGCCCAACAGCGGCTTTGCTCCCCTTGGTTAGTGCTAAGAGCAATGCCGATTAGAGGGGCGATTGCCCGGGTATCAGCTATTTTGGCCAAAGCATGGATCGCAATTCGGTGCAATTCCAGATCAGAATCGTTTAATAACGTCAAAAGTGGCTGAGTGGCGCTCTTTTCACCCAACTCGCCCAGGGCGTAAGCGGCCAAACGCCGAACAAGCGGGTCTTTTTGGCGTAACATAAGGTTGAGCTTTGCGACCTTCAACATCTCGCCCTTGGCAAGCATTCCGGCCTTAACAAACTTGGGTTGGAGCATTTTCATAACAGGGGCCGTATCTCCTGTTTGCTCCGCCGTGCCTGCCAGGGCACCGGTGCCTCCCAACCCAAAAGTCAGCGCCGCCGCCAACATTACAATTAATGCAGGTTTCATAGTGACCTCCTTTTCTATAGCCGATAGAAAAACAGGCAGGCGTAAGAATCCCTAGTCGGGGGCTTGCGTCACAAAGATTTGGACCATGAAGTTAACGATTAACACCCCATTTCTCGTATTCCGCAATTATCCAGGGCTTATCATGTCGCTTAACACCTTGCACTCATAGCAAATTTGCATCTTTTCCTCCCAATTTTCTTTCACTTCTCCCTGGCAAATAGTTCCGTTAATAAACCAGCACATCTCGCCCGCTCCCAACTCCCAGGCCGGACAGTGACCCCTGGTTTCTTGAGGGCAATTTTTTTGCTCCCAACAAGGCTTGTTTATCCGTTCATTCAACCTGCTTCGGGAAACTAAGAAAAGCAATATGCGCTCCACATGACTGGGGACGCTACGCCAGCCTTGCTCATAGCTCTGAACCGATTTCAGGGATGACCCCAAAAGCCCGGATAACTCTTTTTGGGTCTTTCCCAGAGCCAGGCGGCAATCTTGAAATTGTTTATTGTCCACTCAAACGTCCTATACCATACTATTATGATAGCATTTTATATATTTATACCACATTGTGGTAGAGCGTGCAAATCTCTTTCCGTGCATGCCCAAAAGCAGGCTTGATTTCAAATGTGAAGCCACATTCATTCTATTGCCGGAAAGTATATGGAAATCCATGGCGAAAAATAAGCTCCAGCCCATTAACCCGGAGATGATGGCCTGGAACAGCTTGACCATAATCGGCTTATCACGACTTCTGCATTTTGGCGCGCTGGCCCCGTTAGCCAAGCGTTCGGATAATCTTATAAAAGATTTGCCGGCGGGAGCTTTTGGGCTTGACCTCGCCCTAAACCCGTGTATAGTATTAATTGGGGCCGGGGCCTGCGAATTCTCCGGCCTGTGAAAGTAACAAGCAAGACCGCCCCTGAGCCCAAGCCGGATGTCATTCACCCGGCGGGTCTACCTAAATTCTGGGCTCACCTGCCTGCCCGGAGCGGCGCCCTAAGCTTAGGGCAAAGCGGATCAATCCTAAACACCCCGCAGGAGGCGATCATGACCCGGGGACTTACCAGACGGCAGGGGCAGGTGCTTGAATTCATCACCCAGTATCAGGCCGAGCACGGCTTCCCCCCCACGGTGCGCGAAGTGGCGGCCCACTTCGGGTTCCGCTCCCCCCGGGCCGCCCACGATCACATCAAGGCCTTGGAGAAAAAAGGCTGCCTGCGCCCCGCCTCGGGGCGTCCCCGGGCCTTGGGCCTGATCAAACCCGCCAGCGGCATCCCTCTTTTGGGCAAGATCGCCGCCGGCCAGCCCCTTTTGGCCGTAGAGGAAGCGGACGAGGTGCTTGGCCTGGAGCCCTCCTTTTTCGGCTCCGGCCGCTTTTTCGCCCTCAGAGTCCGGGGCGACTCCATGATTGAGGATCACATCGCCGAGGGCGACCTAGTGATCATAAGGGCCCAGGAAACGGCCCAGCCCGGAGAGGTGGTGGCAGTGCTTTTGGAGGACGAGGTCACCCTGAAGCACTTCCATCCCCACAAGGGAGGAGTGGAGCTGAGGGCGGCCAATCCCAAAGTGGCCAGCATAATCATCAGCTCTGATCAGAGCCCTCCCCGCATTCTGGGGGTTATGGTGGGGCTGGTCCGCAAGCGTTAGCCAGCACTGACTTAGATCCATAAATTAAAGCCAGCATCTGCCTACGCCGTCATCAAACCGGCTAATGGTATATAATGAAGCAAGGTCAGGCCTGCAACAACTGGAGCGAATTATGGCAGATGAAGTCAAATGGGAATTTCGCTCAGTCTGGTTCGACAAGGAATGGAAAGCCAGCTCTGAGATTCATGACAAGGGAGTGCAGTACGCCGAGCCCTTGGGATTGGTGGAGTACCTGAACAATGTCGGACAGCAGGGCTGGGATGTGGTGGCCATAATACCGGTGGAAGTGGGCTACCGGGTGATCTTAAAGCACCCCCTTTAGCGGGGCTATTGGCGAATCCTCGGCAAACCGAGGCCGAACAGCCTGCCTTCCGGTCCCCGGCTGCGGTTACGCTCATTGCAGGAAGACTAGATGGTTACTCTCGGCAAAACCGTCCCCGAACTGCTGGCAGAGGTGCTCTCCATCACCCAGACCCTGGTTTCCACCCAGGATCTGGACTTTCTCCTGGATAAAATTCTCTCCGAGGCCAGGCGCATACTCAGGGCCGAGGCCGGCTCCATCTATCTGGTTCGGGGCGACAGCCTTGAGTTCACCTATTTTCAAAACGACAAGCTGGTGAAACAAGACGCGCATATGCGCCAGCGCTACGTGGGCGCCAAAATGTCCCTTGACCAAAACTCTTTCGCCGGATATGCGGCCACCCAGGGGAAGCTTCTGGCCGTTGCCGACGCCCACCACCTTCCTCCTGACAGCCCCTATTCCTTTAACAGGAGTTATGACGAAGCCAGCGGATACCGCACCCAATCCATAATCTCCGCCCCCATGCACACTGCTCAAGGAAAAGTGGTGGGGGTGCTGCAACTGGTCAACGCCCTGAACCAAGAGGGCCAAGTCGTGCCCTTTAGCACCGAGGACGAGATATTCGTGGGCTTTTACGCCAACAACGCCGCCTTTGCCTTGGAAAGGGCATTGATGACCCGCGAGTTGATTCTGCGTATGATCCGCATGGCCGAGCTGAGGGATCCCAAAGAGACCGGCGCCCATGTCAACCGGGTGGGGGGATACGCCAGTGAGATATACGCTTACTGGGCCCAGAAGCAGGGCCTTGACCCTGAAGAGACCAAGAAAAAACAGGACATCATCCGTGTGGCCGCCATGCTCCACGATGTGGGAAAAGTGGCCATCAGCGACTCCATCCTCAAAAAGCCGGGCAAACTAAGCGACGCAGAATACCATAACATGAAATACCACACCATCCGCGGGGCCCAGCTTCTGCAGGAATCAGCCTCAGACCTCGATCAGATGGCCATGGAGATAATCCTCAACCACCATGAGCGTTGGGATGGAAAGGGCTATCCCGGGCATATAGACAATCTGCTGTCTCCCCAGATAGAGATGGGACCTGGCAAGCAGGGCCAGGAGATTCCCGCCTCCGCCCGCATCACCGCGTTGGCCGATGTTTTCGACGCCCTGATATCGCCTCGGACCTACAAAGACGGCTGGCCCGAAGATAAGGTGCTCAAAATCATCAAAGAAGAAAGAGGCTGCCAGTTCGACCCCGAGATTGTGGACGCCTTTTTTGACGTGTACGACGCCATCAGGGCAACCAGGAAAAGATACTCCGAAGAATAAACACCCTGCCCCTGTCTTTCATCCCTATCCCGGGCAAGTTCGCTTTTAAAAAGCGCCCAACTCCCTGCTTAATTGCTCTAGCTCGGCCTTTAGCCGGTTAAAAGCCTGGTCAGCCCTATCCAAGCGGCCTTCAGAGGCCAGGGTTTCCAGCTCCCGGGCCAGATCCCAGGCCGGCCGGGCCTCGAAATTGCCCACCGCTCCCTTGAAGCTGTGCGCCGCCTCCTGAAGAGCACCGGCATCACCAGCGGCCAGCCTTTGTTCGATCAAAGCCACTGCGCCGGGCATATCCTCCAGAAAAATCTTGATCAACTGCCGCACCATATCCCCATCACCGCCAAACTTGGCCAACAGGGTCTCAAAATCAACGTGAGCGCTTTTCTCGACCGTCTTTTCCGGCACTTTTTCTTCTCCGTACGTGGCCTAGGTGACCTCTAAAAACTAATCAGAAACCAAAGGCCTATACCTCACGCCCTTAAGTCCATCACTACCACATGTGATATCCGATCCTCAAAGACCCTGACGGCAAGGTCCTTTTCATGCCCCAGGGAAAAAGCCGCTGCTCATCCCAAACGCTTAACCGGCGCATAGCCGTATCAATACAAAACTGCCCTCAAAAGGAGTTTATTAACAACAAATTGATTTTGCTTAACAACGCTGCCAATCGCTATAAGGGCCAATCTA
>JASFOZ010000346.1:0-5204 GCA_050116255.1 Desulfarculaceae bacterium | reverse complement strand
TGGGCCTGGTCAAACACCGCCTTGGCGCAGCCGATCTCGCAACCGTCCATCACCACCAAGGCGGGGACGTCTTTGGCGGACTGAACGAAACCGCTCAGCCTCCCACCGATGCCCGCCAGGCAGAACATCTTGCCCAGGCCCTCCTGGGTGAGTTCCACGGCGGCCTGATTGGCCAGCTGACCCACATTGGAGCCGCCGGAGCAGGAAAGTAGCATCACTTCATTACTGTTGCTGCAACAATCGTCAGACATGATCCCCCTCCCTCAGAAGACTCTGTAATAATCACTCTTCCAGCCAGGCCTTGACTTCTTCCTTTTTGGGCACTTTGCCCACGCACTTGACCTGGCCGTCAATGACCACCGCCGGGGTGCCGAACACACCGTAGGAGGCGATCTCCATCATGCCGGTGACTTTCTCCACCTGGGCCTCTTTGCCGGCCTCGGCCAGGGCCTGGGCCACGATCTCCGCCGTCTGCCCGCATTTGTGGCACCCGGGCCCCAAGATTTTAATATCCATGCATACCTCCTTTATCTGAACCTTCAGGCCGCGATCATGCCGTAGAGCATTCCCGCCGCTGTGGAAAGAATCACGATGATGGCGCTAAAGGCCAGGGTCTTTTTCCAGCCTATGACGCTTACGATCACCAACAGGTTGGGCAGGGACAAGGCGGGGCCGGCCAAAAGCAAGGCCAGGGCCGGACCGGGGCCCATGCCCGCCCCCATCAGGCCTTGCAGGATGGGGATCTCGGTCAGGGTGGCGAAGTACATCAGGGCCCCGGCCACGGAGGCGAACAGGTTGGCCCCCAGGGAGTTGCCCCCCAAAAGGGCCTGTATGTACTCATCCGGAATCAAGGCGGGATGGCTGGGGCGGCCCAGCAAGAAACCCGCCGCCAAAACCCCCGCGCCCAGCAAGGGGAAAATCTGTTTCATGAACCCCCAGGTGGACTGGACCCAATTGACCAGCTCCTCCTTTTGGAACCATGTGCGCAGCATAAGGACCAAGCCCAGCAGCAGCCCGGCGGTGAGATACCACTTGAGCGAGTACAGCCAGGACCAGAGGCCGCTGGACCCGGCAGCGGGCCGGGCAAAGGCGGCGAAAACCAAGATCAGCACCATGACCAGCATGAACAGGCCCTCCTGGGCCAGACTCCTGGACCGCGCTGATTCTTCAGGCAGAAAAATCTCCCCTTTTTGGCGCTTGGCTTCATCCCGGCGGAAGATAAAGGCCATCAACAGCCCGGTTATTATGGCAAAGGAGATGGCGCCTATGGCCCGGGCCAGGCCCAGTTGCCAGCCCAGCACCCGGGCGGTGAGCACCACGGCCAGCACGTTTATGGCCGGGCCCGAGTAGAGAAAGGCCGTGGCCGGGCCGATGCCCGCACCCCGGCTGTATATGCCCGCGAACAAGGGAAGCACCGTACAGGAGCATACCGCCAGCACCGTGCCTGATACCGAGGCCACCGAGTAGGAGAGCACCTTTTTGGCGGCAGGTCCGAAGTACCTGAGCACCGATGCCTGGGAGATAAACACGCCGATGGCGCCTGCTATGAAAAAGGCCGGAATCAGGCAGGTCAGCACATGCTCCCGGGCATACTGCCGCAGCAAGAGAAAGGCCTCCAGGCCTGAGCGCCGGACCACGGGATCAGACCAGGGCACCAGATAGGCGGCGACAAAGGCCAAAACCATCAGCCCCAGCTTGGTCCGCTCCTTAATTGCTCCGATTCCCAACATGCTTTCACTTCCTGGCTATTTGGCCAAAAAACCAAACCTCAATCAAAAAAGAAAGCCGCCTCAATCCAGCCCTAAATCAGCATGGTCCTTCAACGGGCCACATTTATCTGGCACTGCAAGTTGGACTGGAGCACCCTCTCCACACAGGAGAAAAAATCCAGCACACAGGGGGTCTGCAGCCGGTAAAAAACCTGGTTGCCCTGCTTCTGGTCCTGCACGATCCCCACCGACTTAAGTACGGAAAGGTGTTTGGAGACCGTGGACATATCCGCGCCGATCATCTTGGTGAGCTCAGCCACGGATCTGGGGCCCTGGTTGAGCTGGTCCACAATAAACAGCCGGCTGGGGTGGGCCATGGCCTTTAACACCCTGGCGCGGGCTTCCAGTCTGGCCTGGGTTTGGGCGTCCATGTTATCTCCTTTGCTATTTGGTAATTATGCCAAATAGCAAAATACTTGTCAAGCCCTGTCCCCAAAATGCAAAACCGGCCCCCTAGGGCCGGTGCCAGTTTTCAGGGGTGGACTCTGGTTACTAGAATTGATCCAGGCGCTCATCCCGGGTGGCAAAGTGGGCGATATAGGAGATGCAGGCCCAGAAAAAGGCGGCGCCCAGGGCCCCCAGCAATACGTCAAACATAATCAACCTCCTGGTAATGCTTCCCCGTTCAACGCGGTCATACTATTACACCCTGCCCTGATTTTCCATAAAATTCCAAATAAAGGCCCGCAGCTTGCCAATCCGGTGGTCCGGGGCTACTTAGGCCTTGACAAACAACAGGCTTTCTATTATTAGTAAGTACTAACTTATTTATGAAGATGGGAGCGGCGTGAAAAGAAAGCGGCTGACAGGACCGGAGAGGCGGGCCCAGATCATGGAGGCCTCCCTGGAAATATTTGCCCAAAAGGGCTACAACGGCGCCCGCACCAAGGAGATAGCCAAGGCGGCCGGTATCAGCGAGACCCTTATTTTTCAACACTTTGGCAGCAAAGAGCGTCTCTATGCCGAGGCCTTGGATTTCCTGTTCAGCCATCACCCCGTATGGTCCGAGCTGGAAGAGAGCATTGCTAAGCGGGACGACCGGGGGGTGCTCTTCAACCTGGCCCGGCACATGATCGAGCACGGCCGCAAGGACCCCCGCATCGTACGCCTGGTGATATTCTCCGGCCTGGAGCGGCTGAGCCTGCCCCGGGAACTGCATAACAAACCGCTTGAGAGTGGAGACCAAAGGCTCCCCATACCGGAGTTGGTCAACTACCTGAGGCTGCGCATGGCCGATGGGGTGTTAAAGCCCCTGGACCCCACGGTGGCGGCCAAGCTTTTTATATACATGGTTTTTCAAACCATCGCGGATCATCATTTGCGCCTGTCCGGCGAGCCCCTGGGGCTTTCTGATGATGAGGCCGCCCGGACCATCGTGGATCTTTTTCTCGAAGGCATCAAGGCATAACCGTAATGCATGAATCACACAGCGTATTGGTTTCTAGTAATTATTAGCAAGTACTTACTAATAGAAAGGGGCCGTGAAAATGGCTGGCAGAGTATGTCCGGTATGGGTTGGATATTTGCTCATTAACCCCTTACGCAAGCTCATGGAGAATCCCCGAAAGATCCTGGGGTCCTTTGTGCGCCCTGGCATGACCGTGCTGGAGCCGGGCAGCGGCATGGGCTATTTCACCTTGCCCCTGGCCGAAATGGTCGGCCCTCAGGGCAAGGTGGTAGTAATCGACATTCAGCCCAAGATGCTGGCCGGTCTGGAGCGCAGGGCCCGCAGGGCCGGGCTGGCGGGACGCCTGGACCTGCGCTTGGCCCAAAACGGGAGCATGGGCCTGGGCGACCTGCCCGGCAAGGTGGATTTTGCCGCCGCCCTGCACCTGGTGCACGAGGTCCCTGACCAAGAGATGTTCTTTAAGGAGGTTCACAAGGCCCTCAGGCCAGGGGCCAAGCTGCTGGTGATAGAGCCCAAGGGCCACGTGTCCAAGGAGGCCTTTGCCAAGATGAACTCCATGGCCCAATCCGCGGGACTAAGGCGCGATGAGCAGTTCGAACCCAAAAGCGGCCACAAGGCCTTATACAGCAAGGCTGCCGCCGAATAGGCCAGGGGTATGGGCATAAGTAACTCCAGGGCCAGAAATAGCCCCCCCAAAGCATGCATTTGTGAAAACTTGCGCCTTCGCCGGGGCAAAAACTATAAGCCCTAGATCAATTAGGTGTTTTGGCTTAGCATAAAATATATACCCAAAACAGAGGCATTGGAGCTATCCAGCCATTGCCTCACAACTTCAAAAGGAGGAGTTGCATGCCGGAAGAGAAACCGGTTGGATGCGCCCGCCCCACCGGCGGCGTAGTGGGGGAAGAGCCCCCGCCCGAGAGCGGCGAAAACGCAACTGCGGCCAAACAGGAGGTGAAGAAGATGATTCAGGTCGGCAATAAGGCCCCGGATTTCGTGGCCCCATGTTATTTTCAAGGTAAGTTCGGTTCTGTACAACTCAGCGAGTACCTGGGAAAGTGGGTGGTACTTTGCTTCTACCCGGGGGATTTCACCTTTGTTTGAGCCACCGAGATCTCGGCGGTCGCTGAGAAACACCCTGAGTTTCAAAAGTTGGGTGTGGAGGTGCTTTCCATGAGCACAGACTCCATGTTTGTGCACAAGATGTGGGTGGAGCACGAGCTTTCCAAGATGGTGGAAGGGGGCGTGCCCTTCCCCATGATGAGCGACGGCGGCGGTAAGGTGGGCTCGGTCTATGGAGTCTACGACGAAGGCGGCGGCGTTGATGTGCGGGGCCGTTTTCTAATAGACCCTGATGGAGTGGTGCAGGGCTTTGAGGTGCTGACTCCGCCGGTGGGCCGCAATGTGGGGGAGACCCTGCGTCAGATACAGGCCTTCCAGCTGGTCCGGGAGAGTAAAGGCACCCAGGCGGCCCCCAGCGGCTGGAAACCCGGTAAACCGGTGTTGCAGCCGGGTGAGGACCTGGTGGGCAATGTCTGGAAAGAGTGGAAGGTTACGATGGCCTTTGACTAGCCTCTAATCTGCCAGCAACTGCCATGCCGTCTCTTTTAATAAGAGGCGGCTTTTTTGTGCGCCTGCCGCGGCTAGCCCGGCGCTCCCAAGTGATGATCCCGAGACATGCCTTTGAACACACTTAGCTGGGCCTTTGCCAGCAGGCAGCCAGGAAGGCGCCGGTGTCCAGGCCTTGGGGCTGGAGGCTGTTTTCGATGGACCTGGCCTGCTCCGGGTGGTGGTCTTTTAGGAAATGGATCGCGGTCCTTACCTCACCTTTAACCGGCGCCAGGACGCTTAGCTCATCTGGGGAGCGGAATATGGCCTGCCTGAACAGGGAGTGACCCTGGGCGCCGGCTTTTTTACGGTGGGCGGCCCAAGGACTGAGCCGGTTCAGGGTGGCCACCACCACCAGCCCCCCCGGCCGGGTGACCCGAAACAGCTCCCTCACCGCGCCTTGGGCATCGGCTATGAAC
>JASFOZ010000345.1:0-5207 GCA_050116255.1 Desulfarculaceae bacterium | reverse complement strand
ATACAGCGCAACAAAGAGCACGAACGCTGGAAGGAAGAAAAAAGTATGGACGCCCTGAAGGGAATGATCATCGATCAGCGCAGCGGCGACACCACGGCGCCGGGAACCTTGAAAACAAGAAAGAAGTAGCTTTTTGCCTGGTTCTGCCAGGGTTGAGGGTCACCAGTCCACCTGATACCGCCGGTCATTGATCACTGCCCGCTCACCCGACTTAGCCCCGGGTTAAGACGCATCCATAATAAACAGCCGCCACTGGCCAAGTGACGCCAGAGAAACCAGCGGCGGTCATGGGATTGGTTCAGTTAAAAAGAGGGTACATGGTCCCCGCGGTTGAACTTGATGGTCTCCACCGCGGCCAGGGAGCCTATTTCATCCAGAATTCCGAAAAGCTCGTCACTGGGGTCCAGCTCGGCCAGGACCTGATTGAGTTTCACCAGCTCCTTTTCCATGGACTCGACCAGGGAGGCTACATCCTTAAGCGGCCTGCCCTCATCTCCCAGCCGGTCCACATAGGCCTCCAGGAGTTCCATGGTGCGCTCGGCATGCTCAAGCCCTTGGCTCTGCAGAGGGGAAAGCGTCTGGGAAACTGGGGCAGTGGCCGAGGGGGGGGTGACCAGTCCGGTTGCCGGAGGCGGAGAAACAGACCCGGTTGCCTGGGCCTTGGGCTGGCCGGCCTGGCCTGCTTTATCCAACACCTCTTGAAATGAAGGCCCTTGCTGGGGTTTGGCGGATTTTCCGCTCTTTTGCGCCTGGCCGTTTTGTCCGGGTTGGATCTGGTCTATCTTGGTCATGGCTCAACCCCTCCCTGGGTCTTGCTAGGCATTATATGCCTGATTTATATAATGAGCAAGATATCTTGCCTGATTAGCCCCATTTGAGACTCAACCTTCTTATCGGCAGGCCGCTGGGGCGTCTTAACCAAAAAAACCCGGCTTTTCAGGTTAAATCCGTTAAAGGCTGAGGAACTGGTCCAGCACCTGGTCGCCCAAATAGAACTGATAAAGGGCCAAAAGCAGCAGGGCGGCATTGTTGAGGCCGTGTAAAAGAGGCAGCACCTTGCGCAGGGCCGGTTTTTTCTCCATATAGAGCCCGCTGAGCAAGCCGAACAGCATAAGGGGCAGCATTCCCAGGCCCACATAGGCATGGGCGCCGGTGATAAAAAAGCCGTGCCAGGTCAAACGGGCCATGGCTATCCCGCCCAAGACGCCCAAAATCCAACCTGCCAAGGCCGCCTTGCCCGCCAGGATGTGCCACCTGCGCCTGAAAACGGCCTTGCGCCCCAGGTGCAGCGAGCCCAACCTGGCCAGCCCCAGCCACAGGGCCCAGGCCGCCGCCAGGGTGGCCGCCACCTGCCAAATAGGATGAAGGTACAGCATGATTGATCCAGGTCCTCCCGGAGAGGCCTCCTTTACTTGAAGGTATGGGTGGTCACATAGTCGTTGTCAGCCTTGACCCCGTGGCAGCCTATGCAGCCCTTGGGCTTACCCGCGCGCAGAACCTTGCCCGTTGGGGAATACAGGGCCCAGAACCAGTCGCCGGCAGCGGGGTTGTATCCCTTGCTCTTGTACATGATGGCGATATTGAGCAGCTTGCCGCCCTTGTCAAAGCTCTCCTTGACCTGAATGGTCCCATAGGGCATGGGCGGCTTTTTGGCCCTGAATCCGGCCGGGTCGACAAACACCTTGTTCTGGGCGCCGTGGGGCGACCGGGCCTTTTTCATGCCCGCATAATCCGGCCATACCTTCCATTTGGCATAGGGCGAGGTCTTGGTTATGTAGGTCCAGATTGCCGCCGCATCCGCAGGCGGCATGTCAGCGGCCAACACCGGCCCCCAAACCCAGACCCCGGCCAAAAGCAGGCTTACGGCCAACAGGGCAAACCCTTTCATGCTTTCTCCTTAACTGATGGATGAAAACCTCTGTTTAAAATGATGAAGGCGGTTCGGGGATCGGTCAAGGGCCGGAGCCTGCTTGCACCGGGGCCAAGGCGTTTTACCTTATGTAGAGAAGGACCTTGGATTTACAGGCCCGGCCCGGAGGTGAAGTATGGCCAATGCCCTGGCCCAGGAAAAGAGCCCCTATCTTTTGCAGCACGCGCAAAACCCGGTGGACTGGCTGCCCTGGGGCGAGGAGGCTTTTGCCAGGGCCCGGGAGGAGGACAAGCCGGTCTTTTTGTCCATAGGCTATGCCACCTGCCATTGGTGCCATGTCATGGCCCACGAGTCCTTTGAGGATGAGGACGTGGCGCAGGCGCTCAACCGCGACTTTGTCTGCATCAAGGTGGACCGGGAGGAGCGGCCCGACATAGACGGCATCTACATGAGCGTGTGCCAGGCCCTCACCGGCAGCGGCGGCTGGCCCTTGTCCTTGTTCCTGACCCCGGAGAAAAAACCCTTTTTCGCAGGCACCTACTTTCCCAAGACCGCCATGATGGGCAGGCCCGGGTTTATAGAACTCCTGGCCGAGATCGCCCGCCTTTGGAGACAAGAACGGGCCAAGCTCCTGGAGGCCGGCGAAAAGGTGACCCGGGCCCTCCAGGCCCGTCCCCAAGGAGAGGCGGTGGAACTGGACCAAAAGGTGCTGGAAAAGGCCTACTGGCAGTTTGTGCGCAGCTTTGACCAGAAAAGGGGCGGCTTTGGCCAGGCGCCCAAGTTCCCCACCCCCCATCACCTCAACTTTCTGCTGCGCTGGCACCGCATGCACCCGGACTCCCAGGCCCTGGAGATGACCGAGAAGACGCTTCGGGCCATGCGCGATGGGGGCATATTCGACCAGGTGGGCCTGGGCTTCCACCGCTACTCTGTGGATGAGCGCTGGCTGGTGCCCCATTTCGAGAAGATGCTCTACGATCAGGCCCTTTTGGCCCTGGCCTATGTGGAGGCCTTCCAGGTCAGCGCTGATGAATATTACGCCCAGGCGGCCCGGAACATCTTCACCTATGTGCTCAGGGACATGACCTCACCCCAGGGGGGCTTCCTCTCGGCTGAGGATGCGGACAGCGAAGGAGAGGAGGGCCTCTTTTATGTGTGGACCCCGGACCAGGTCAAGGAGATCCTGGGGCCGGAGCAGGGGCCCAGGTTCTGCGCCTTTTATGACATCACCGAGGCGGGCAACTTCGAAAAGGGCCGCTCCATTCCCTGGGTAACCAGAGATATAGAGGCCTTTGCCCGCCAGCGTGATATGGACCCGGCAGTGCTGGAGGCGGAGCTGGCCAGGGGCCGGGAGCTTTTGTTTGAGGCCCGCCAAAAGCGGGTGCCGCCTTTAAAGGACGACAAGGTCCTCACCGCCTGGAACGGGCTCATGATCGCGGCCCTGGCCAAGGGGTATCAGGTGTTGGGCGATGAGAGCTATCTGCGAGCCGGGGCCCGGGCCGCAGAGTTCATTCTTAAGGAGCTGAGCGATGACCAGGGCCGGCTGATGCGCCGCTGGCGTCAGGGCGAGGCGGCCAATCCCGGCTATTTGGATGACTACGCCTTTTTAGTCTGGGGCCTGATCGAGCTATACCTGGCCGGGCTGGATCCCGCCCATCTCAAAGAGGCAATGCGCCTGAACGGGCTGATGCTGGACCTGTTCTGGGATGATCTGCACAATGGCCTTTTTTACACGCCCCACCACGCCGAGGACCTGATTATCAGGGACAAGGAGATCTATGACGGCGCCCTGCCCTCGGGCAACTCGGCGGCGGCCCTGAACCTCATCCGCCTGGCCCGCCTCATTGGCAACAGTGAGTGGGAAAAGCGGGCCGCCCAGATATTCAGGTCCTTCAGCGCCCAGGTGGCCCAGCACCCCATGGCCTATACCCTGCTTCTCTGCGCCCTGGACGCAGCCTTGGCCCAGGAGGGAGAAGTGGTTCTGGCCGGTTCCCGGGATGATCCGGCTTTAAAGGCCATGCTCAGGACCTTGCAGACCCGGTTCGCCCCGGGCCGGGTGTGGCTGCTGCGGCCGCAAGGCGATGATGTCATCACTCAGCTGGCCCCATATACGGAGCAGATGGGCATGGTGGAGGGCCAGACCGCCGCCTATGTTTGCAAGGGGTTTTCCTGCTCCCAGCCAATGACCGGGCTAAGGGAGTTCCAGGCGGCCCTGGCCTGAGCCGGAGATGGGAGCCGATGCCCCATAACCGGTCAAGGCCATCTAGGGAGCAATACAATTTTATGACCAGCAACTTGGATTCAGTCTTCCCATGAGCAAGAAAAAAACCTCAGCCGATTCGGCGGCGTTGACCCGGGTGCGCCATAAATTTAACGTACCCTTGGTGCCGGGCCGGCTCATCCGGCGTTACAAGCGATTTTTGGCCGACGTAGTCCTGGATGACGGCCAAGAAGTCACGGCCCATTGCCCCAACTCCGGCTCCATGCTGGGCTGCCTGGAGGACAACGCCCCCGTGTATCTAAGCCCCAGCCTCAACCCCAAGCGCCGCACCCCCTACACCTGGGAGATGATCTACCTAAACCAGGGCTGGGTGGGCATAAACACCCTGGTGCCCAACCGCCTGGCGGCCGAGGCCGCCCGCCAAAAGGCCCTGCCCCTTTTCCGGGGCGCCGTTAGGGTGCTAAGCGAAGTCAAGGTCTCTGAGCACACCCGGCTGGACCTCTTGGTGGAGCGCCGATCAGGGCCCTTATACGTTGAAGTGAAAAACGTGACCCTGGTCCAGGATGGGGTGGCCCGGTTCCCGGATGCGCGCACCACCCGGGGGGAAAAGCACCTGAAGGAGCTAATGCGCCTCAAGGGCCAGGGCGCCTCCGCAGCCATGTTGTATGTGGTGCAAAGGGGGGATGCCAGGAGCTTCACCCCGGCAGGGGACATTGATCCTGAATATGCCCGCACTTTTTACCAGGGGCTGGAGGCGGGGATCAAAGTGGTGGTGGTGGAGGCATCGGTGAGCCCGGGCGGCATTCACCTGCGCCGGGAACTCCCTTTGGCCCCATCCTGAGGGCGCCCGGGCTGGCTATCCGGCAATGCCTGATCTTCCTTAAATTTATTTATTCAAATGGTTCTTCCAAAGAAAAATGTTGGCCGGGAAGGCCATTTTGCCGCTTGGCGAAACTACATCATTTGATTTTTCAAGCTACGGAAAACATTTGTCTTTGGAAGAACCACGAATTTCAGTATTGCCTGGTTTTGGCCCGGGTCAAGGCTAAAACCCTTTGGGCACGGACGCGGCCTTGACCCGGGTCAAAACCAGGCATATCCACACAAAATATGACA
>JASFOZ010000344.1:0-5240 GCA_050116255.1 Desulfarculaceae bacterium | reverse complement strand
GGCTGAGCAACTGGGCTAAAAGCCTAGGGACGACCGGAGACTGTTATATGAGGGAAGCCGGTGAAAATCCGGCGCGGTCCCGCCGCTGTAACCGGGGACGAAAGCCACAAGCGGCCACTGTTTTCAGAAGAGAACGGGAAGGCGCGGTAAGTAGGTAGATCCGGAAGCCAGAAGACCTGCCGGTTCCACATAGCGTCGACTTGGGCGGGAATACCAGGCCGGCGGACGTACCGGGGTGATGAAGTTAATTAGGGTGCAATCCCCCCAGTCCTTTTGGGCTGGGGGTTTTTTTATGGGAAATCTGATGTCTTATTGCAGGTTCATCTTAGTATTGGCTGCAGTGATTTGGTGGTTGAGCCAGAGCTTGAGCGGGGCGGCCCCATCCAGTCCCAAGCTTAATGACGACGGCGACACGGTTGAGATCACGGCTGAGCAGATTAAGCGCTTGAACGCGCATTCCCTGGTGTCTTTGCTGAACCTGGTTCCCGGGGTGAAGGCCAGCACCGGCCATGTGAGCATCAGAGGCTCTTATAAAGTTAGGGTCCTTTTGGATGGCATGTCCTTGAAAGACCCTTCCTCAGGGACGCTCAAGCTGGAATTGGTCCCCTTTAAGCAGATCCAGCGGGTGGTGATTAAAAAAGGCGGAGGATCCGTAGCCTATGGAGATGATTCCAGCGGCGGAGTGATACTTATCTTCACCGGCAAAGCCAAGAAGACGGTTACGCATCTGGAGACCTCGGCCGGCAACTACGGATACCAAAACTACAAGGCCAACCTATCCCACGCCATGGGGCGCTTGGGGTTGTCTTTGAGCGCTGAGTACTTGTTCACCGAGCGTTACCTTACCAATTTCGACAAATTGGCCAGGCGGGCGGGGGTAAGGTTGTCCTACACCCCCGAGTTTTGGAAAGGCGACTGCCCGCCCACCCTGGCCGTGGACCTTGGCCAGGTGAAAAAAGGCAACCCCGGCTACCCTGCCTACCCCACCCCGCACTCGCGCTCCCACGACGACTCTCTGGGGGTGTCCTTTACCTGGGCCAACTGGGGATTTAGAAGCGGCACCTATTACACCCGGTTCCGTAATGACAGCCTTAACCCTGATGCTGGATTCACCAGCGAGCTAAAGAGCCGGACCTTTAAACAGGATTTGCGCAAAAGTTTCAACCTAAATCAACTGGGCACCTTGAGCTGCGGGGTTTTAGCGGCCTATGCCCGCGGAGAGGGCAACAATTTTGACCCCCGCAATGAACAAAGCTACGGAATATTCGCCAGCGACAGCCTCGAGATTCCGGACCTGAACCTCACCCTGCAATTGGGGCTCAGAGCCAATCTGTATTCCGAGTTCGACACCGCCCTTAACCCCGAAGTCAAGTTAAGCCTGAACCTGGGCTGGGCAAAGCTAAAGGCCTCGGCAAACAAAACGAACAATGTGCCCACTTTCCGGCAGCGCTACTTCCGGACCGGAACCCTCATCCCCAATCCCGGCTTGGATTCAGAAGAAGGCACCAACTACTCGTTGGGTATCTGGCTTAAGGGGCCCTGGAACCTGGAGGCTGATGTCACCTGGTTCTGGAACCAAATCAAGGACCGCATAACCTATGTGCGCGGCGACGGCGGCATAGGCCAGTACCGGAACCTGGGCAAAACCAGTATTCGGGGATTGGAGACGGCGATCAGCCTCAAGCCCGCAAAATGGTTGGAGTTCAGGCCTTCCTATACCTATCTGGAGGCCAAAGACGAGGAGACCGACCTCTGGCTCACATCAAAACCCCGCCATAAGATCAAAGCGGACCTGATCCTAAGGCCCTGGCCCCAATTCATGCTGGGTTGCCACTACACCTACTCCTCTGAAGTGTTTACCCGTTCGGACAACACAGAAAAGGCCGATAGCTACCATACCGTGGATATCAGGGCGGAATACAATATAAGCGGCTGGAGGATTTTCGGGAAGATCGACAATATCTTTGACGAAAAATACATCTACGGCGATGGTTATCCGGCTCCGCCCCTTACTTGGATAATGGGCGTGAGTTACGAATTCTGACCTTGATGCATCTTCATGAAATCCCCCAGCCGCCATGCTCTTTTTTCTCAGGTCAGAAAGCACGGGCTTTGGATCGCAGCCGGCCTTATGGCCATCGTGTTGGTGGACGCCCTGCAACTTTACGCCCCCAGGCTGATAAAATTCGCCGTGGACGGCCTCGCCCGGGGCGAGGCCACCCGCCACTGGCTGCTGCTCCTGGGCCTGGCGGTTTTGGCCTTGGCTGCGGCCACGGCCATATTTCGTATGCTGGGTCGACCATTGATGATGGCCTTTGGCCGCAAAGTCGAAAAGGAGATGCGCCTGGTCCTGTATGGGCACTTGCAAATTTTGGATTTAAGCTTCCATGAAGACCATCCACCCGGACAACTGATGGTCCGAGTGACCTATGACCTGTCAAATGTGCGTCTGGCGGCGGGTTATGGCCTGCAGGCCGCCGTTGACTCCACCCTGACCGGTTTGTTGGCCCTCGGCTTCATGATCAGCATCAGCCCTCTGCTGTCGGCGGTGGCAGCGCTGCCCTTGCTTTCCATACCCATCCTTACCCGCCGGCGCAGTAAAAGCTTTCACCGAGCCTATTTGGATATACAAAAGTCCCTGGCCCAGCTTACCGAAGAATCCAGGGAGATTATTTCCTACATAGACATCATTAAGGCCTTTGCCGTTAAAAACAAAAAATTGGCGGCCTTCTCCGAGTTAGGCAGGCGCCATCTGCATGACAACCTCAAACTGGCCAGGGTGCAGGCCCAGTATCTACCCCTGATGACCATGGTGACCCAGGTTTGCCTTGGCCTGGTTCTGGCCGTGGGCGGCTCTTTGGCCATATTGGATTTTATTACCGCCGGCGACTATGTGGCCTTTGGCATTTATCTGGCCATGATGAAGACTCCTTTGGTTTACGCAGGCTATCTGGTGAATCTATGGCAACGTACCCGGGCCAGCCTGGACCGTCTGGATGAGGCGTTGTGTCAGCAACCGGGCATAGCCGATCCTGTAAAGGCAGAGGCGTTTCCTCCACCCAAGGATGCGGATATCGAATTCAGATGCCTGACTTTCAGGTATTCCGATTCCGATCATACCGGCCTAAGCGGCCTTGGTCTCAAAATATCTGCCAGCACCACAACCGCCCTGGTGGGGCCGGTGGGCAGTGGAAAGTCCACCCTGCTCAAGCTTTTAACCAGGTTGTATGACCCGCCTCTGGACACCGTGCTGGTGGGAGGTGTTGACGTACGCAGGTTCAAGATCTTCGAGCTGCGTACTCACATACTTTATTCGCCGCAAGAGGCCATGGTTTTTTCAGCCAGCATCGGTGAAAATTTGCGCTTGGGCAAGCCCGGCGCCCAGGATCAAGAGCTTTGGTCTGCCCTGGAAGCATCTGAATTGAGCGCGGAAGTCGATAGCCTGCCCCACCGTTTAGACACCTTGGTGGGAGAACGGGGTTTTAATCTCAGCGGCGGACAGCGCCAACGCCTTTGCCTGGCTCGGGCCCTATTAACGGATGCACCCATATTGGCTTTGGACGACCCTTTGTCAGAGGTGGATATGGACACGGAAATGCGCATCCTGAAAAACCTCGGTGAACTGCGCCGGCGCCGAACCACCATAATTATCAGCCATCGCTTGGCCACCGTGTCTTTTGCCGATTACATTTTCGTATTGGACAAAGGCGTTCTAGTGGAAGAGGGGAGGCACCATGACTTAATACAGGCCGGCGGCTGCTATGAGCGCCTGTTCGCGGAGCAGGCCTTAAAAGCGGCTGCCGTAACCTAGCTGGTTGTTGAAAAAGGCCATCCTAGCCTTTTTCCGCAGCCTGATAGAGATTGACAGCAATATCGGATATTGATAGAGAGTTCTTGTCAGGCGCCCGTTAGGGCTGAATAGGGAATCCCGTGAAACTCGGGAGCGGACCCGCCGCTGTAATCGGGGACAAAGGCCGCAGCAAGCCACTGTCTGTTTGGGATGGGAAGGCGCGGCCTCTCGGATGATCCGAAAGCCAGAAGACCTGCCTGATAAAAACGGCCCTCCGCGCCCGAGGTGAAGGCGCGCGGCTGCGAGTTCGTGAAGACGAAAACGGGGAACCCCGAACTCTCTAAAGAGTTCGGGGTTTTTATTTTTGGTTAAGCAGCCTATGGAAGACTCTTTAAAACTGGCCCTGGTGCACCTGGCTGTGGAATTCGGTCAAACCGACCGTAACCGCAGGCGAATGATTGCCCTGAACCGGCAGGCGGCAGGGCAGGGCGCCAAGATCATTGTGAATACCGAAGCCGGTATAAGCGGTTATGGTTTTGACTCACATTCGGAGATGATGGCAGCCGCCGAGACCACCGGCGGCCCCACCCTGACCGCCCTGGGGGCTATTGCCCGCGATTACCAGGTTTATATCTGCGTGGGCCTGACCGAACTGGACCCGGCCACTGATCTGATCTTCAACAGCGCCTTTCTTTTGGGGCCGGACGGACAGATCAAATGCCGCCGCCGCAAGATCACGGCCGAGGCCAAATGGGCTTGTCCTGGTGAGCCCCGGCAGCAAGACACCTGCGACACACCCTGGGGCAGGGTGGGACTTTTGATCTGTTCTGAGACCTATTACGGGGTCTTCGCCCGCCAGATGGCTCTCAAGGGTGCTGACCTTCTGTTGGTGCCGGTCAATTGGCCTCCCGGCGGGCTGGACCTAAAGGAGCTGCTTAGGGCCCGGGCCATGGAGAACGGCGTCTTTTTGGCGGCATGCAATCGCAGCGGCAAGGACCGCCGCATGGATTGCTCCCAGGCATCTTCTTATGTCTTTGCCCCTGTCGGCCGGGCCCTGCTGGCTGACACTAGTGCGGAATCACGGATTTTTGGGGCAGAGCTTCCCTTGACCAAGGGAAGGCTCAGCCAGGAGCAAAGGGCGGAGCGGCTGTCGGCCAGACGTCCCGGTTTTTATCATTACTTGTGTTCGGATGTCCGTATGAGCACGGACCTGACCACTCTTTACGACCTGCCCCAGGCCGGAGAGATGGGGCTGAGCTGCCTGGCTGTGGACGGCCAAGAAACCATAAGCCCTGAAGATCTGGAGATGCTGATCGCCAAAATGCCTGAAGGCGGGGCCAGGTTATTGGTTCTACCCAGGCTGGAAGGTGAAGGCCTGGAGCCTGACTGGCTATACCGTATGGCTGTGAAGCACAACCTGGCCATCTACACGGTTTTGCCAGGCAAAGAA
>JASFOZ010000343.1:0-5254 GCA_050116255.1 Desulfarculaceae bacterium | reverse complement strand
AGGCCCGGGCCAGGTCAGGGCTGTAGGTGGGGCTGCCGGTTTCATCGGTCACCACTGGGACCGGCTCTCCTGACTGGGCCTGAGCCAGCACCTTCTGCACAAAACCCGGCCTGCCCGGCCCGAACAGCCAGGCGCTGCGTACAACCAGGGCGGCGGGCAGCACCGTCAGGACCCTTGATTCCCCCTCCAGTTTACTGCGGGCGTACACAGAAACCGGATTAACAGGATCATTCTCGCGCCAGGGGCGCTGGGCCGGGCCGCTGAAAACAAAGTCAGAAGATAACTGCACCAGATAAACGCCATAGTCGGCGCAGGTTTTGGCAAGGGCCTCCGGGCCCAGGGCGTTCACAGCCCGGGCCAGGTCCGGTTCGCTTTCGGCCCGGTCCACATCATTGTAGCCGATGCAGTTTATGACCAAGGGGCAACCGCTTTCAGCCACAGCCCGGCGCACGGTTTGCTCATTGGTGATGTCAAAGGATTCCCGGCCCCCGGGCAGGGTGAGGCAGCTCTCCCCTCCGGCCTGCAGCACCGCCTGGCCCAGCTTGCCCCGGTGCCCCAGCACCAAGATGGTGTCAGCGTCCTTCATACATCCTGCGGTAGTATTCGCGGTAGGCCCCGGAGCTGACCCGCTGGATCCACTCCGGATTGTTCAGATACCATTCCACGGTCAGTTCCAGGCCTTGCGCAAAGGTGACCGCAGGGTTGAAGCCAAGTTCCGACGCTGCCTTGCCCGCCTCAATGGCGTAGCGGCGGTCATGGCCGGGACGGTCCTTGACATGGCGGATCAGCTCCCGGCGCTTTTTATATTCCATTCCTTTTTTCGAGCAGACCAGCTGGATAATCTCCTCGACCACCTCCAGGTTGGGCCGCTCCGAGTTGCCCCCAATATTGTAGACCTGGCCCGGCCGCCCCTTGCGCAGCACCAGGTCAGTGGCCCGGCAGTTGTCCAGCACGTAAATCCAATCCCGCACATAGAGTCCGTCCCCATATACGGGCAATTCCCGCCCTTGCAGGGTGTTCAGTATCATCAGGGGAATCAGTTTTTCCGGAAACTGGAATGGGCCGTAATTGTTGGAGCAGCGGGTCACCATTACCTTCAGGCCGTAGGTATGGGCATAGGCCCGGGCCAAATGATCGGCTGCGGCCTTGGAGGCGCTGTATGGGCTCCTGGGGTCCAGGGGCCAGTCTTCGTCAAAGCGGCGCGGGTCATCAAGCCTCAGGGCGCCGTATACCTCATCAGTGGAGATGCAGACAAAGCGGCAAGAACCATCATCCGCCCAGGCCTGGCGGGCGGCATGCAAAAGGTTCTGGGTGCCCATGACATTGGTGCGCACGAATTCCTGGGGATCCTCGATGCTCCTATCCACATGGCTTTCAGCGGCAAAATGCACCACAGCCCCGGCCTCAGCCACCAAGGGCCCCACCGCCTCCGGGTCGCAGATGTCGCCCTGCACAAACCGGTAGCGGTCCCGGAAATCCGCCTCCACGTCATTTAAGTTTTCGGGATTGCCCGCATAGGTCAATAGATCCAGATTAACGATTTCATCTTCCGGGTGCTCCTTAAGCAGGTGTCTGACAAAATTGGAGCCGATGAAACCGCAGCCGCCGGTGACCAGTATACGCAAGGCTTCTCCTCAAGTAACCGCTTGGTTTTACTGATGGCTCATTATCGCGGAGCCGTTTGAGCAAGTCAAGGTAACCCGGTTAATATCAGACCTTCCTGATTTTTTCATCGAGGATTACCCAGGCTGGGCATACGCCAGACCAGGAGACCTCATTTCTTTGCTCTTAATGACCAAAATCCTAAGCAAGTGACAATCCCCAGCCCATGGTTCATAATAGCTTTCTCTATTCCCGGGACAGGAGGAAGTCATGAGCCAAGAATATTCTGATTTCATAAGGAAGCTTCCCCAGGCCGATCTGCCCATGGACGGCGTCACCGGCTTTTTGTTGAGCGCGCCCAAGGGCCAGGTGGTTTTTTTCGAGATACCGGCTGGAGCCCAGGTGCCGCCGCACAGCCATGGAGCCCAATGGGGAATCGTGGTTGAGGGCGAACTGGAGCTGACCATCGGCGGGAATACCCGGACCTACACTCCCGGCGATTCTTATGCCATCGCCTCTGGAGAAGAGCACTTAGCTGTGTGTAAGACCGACTGCCGGGTCATAGATGTATTTGCCGATCCTGACCGCTATCAGGCCAAGTGAACCAACCCGGGCTTGCCGGCGACCCTGATGCCCTGTACATGGCCTGCCCCGGACAGGCGGCCCGGGATTTGGCCTCCCTGCTGCCTGGGGGACCGGTGTTGGAGCTGTGCTGCGGGGTGGGCGGCCTTACCGTGGAACTGGCCCGCAACCACCGCGTCTTGGCAATTGACCGCTCCCTAGCGCGCCTTGAGGCCTGCCGGGAAAATCTTTCAGTGCAAGGGCTTGAGGCCAAGGCCGGTCTGATGGCTTGCGATCTGAACCGTCCCGCCCTTTCACCCCTGAGGACGCCCTTTCGCTTTGCCGTCTGCGTGCTGGACCCGGACTGGTCTCCCCGGGGAAGACCTGTGCAGCATTGGACCGCCAACCTAGGCGATATGAGCCCGCCGGTTTTGGATGCAGCCCGCTGGGCCCTGGCCTTCAGCCCCTTGTTGGCCATACGTCTGCCCAAAAGCGCTGACTGTGACGGGCTTGATGAGCTGGGCCCGGTCAGCTGGTTCCAGCCTCCCAGCCTGGCTGATTCCCGTTTTGGCTTCATGCTGGTGGGAAACTGGGCAGGCCTTTGAATTGCGCATAACCAGTCTGACTATGGCCTGCCGGAAAAATCGCCTCATATTGTGTTATCTTAAAAACCAAGGCAAAAATACGCAGGATAAAAAACCAGAGGTGTGCCATGGAAATATACCTCATGCAGCACGGCCCCCAATTGCCCTCAGACCAGGACCCGGAAGAAGGCCTCAGCCCCCAGGGAGAGGCCATTGTCAAAGACAGCGCCGCCGCCCTGGCCAAGATGGGGATTGCCTTTGACGCCGTAATCACCAGCCCCAAAAAACGGGCCCAACAAACCGCGGAGCTGGTCTGCGCGGCCACCGGCTTTACCCTGGAACAGATCGTAATCAGCGAAAAGGCGAAGGCAATGGCCTCGCCGGACGAGACCCTGGAGATGTTGGGCGCTTATCAGGATAGAAACCGGGTTTTGCTGGCCGGCCACCTTCCCAATCTGGCCCTGGTGGCCTCAGGTCTTTTGATCGGGGGTCCGGGCGCTGAGCTTTTATTTGAAAGGGGCTGCATCTGCTGTATTGAGGTCCAGGATTTCCAGGCAGGACCGGGCCGGCTGCGCTGGTTTTTGCTCCCCGGGCATCTGAAGAAAATAGCCGCTTAGTACCGTGTTCACTGATGCAGCGGCCGCTTAAGATGCATTTTCCTTAATTTTCTAAACCTCGGAGGATGAATAATGGCGCTAACCCCAAAAGGAATCAAGCCCTTACAAGCAGAAGTGGTTTCGGTGAAAGGCATCTGCGGCGCCGGTCATAAAGCCGGAGACACCTTGTCCCTGAGCTGCTGGGACAGCGGCGGCCTCTGCGGATTTTTTTATCACGATATCTTCCCCAACCTTAATGTGATGCAGTTCGGGGGGAAATACCCCTGGGACAATGGTGACGAGCTCACCGTGGAATGCCCTGACCGCCAAAATGCCGTAACTCTGAAGATCCGCAGGGTCTGAACCGGCGCTGTATTGCCTCCGGGCAATACCCGCAAAAACCAAGACCTGGGACGTGGCTAGTTAAAGCAAAAACTACAACTTTTGCAGGGCGTCATTTCCTTTGGGAAAGGCCTGATACTGAATAAAGCTCACGCTCTAATCTTAAGTTGATTATTCCATTATAACAGCTAGTTAGACAGGCAAACGATTATCGTTCGGATTTGGGCGCTATCCTCTGGACAGGGGCAGGGGACAGGCAGGGAGATGGCGGGCTATATCCTGCTTATTCGCTTAGATTTTTACTGACAAATATATTATAATTACTAATTAACTTATTGAGTTAACTTTGATAATGAGGCCCTGGTGCCAAAATCCTCACCACCAGTCTGTGTCGACGGCAATATCATATTACATTCCAAAGTGCCTGTAAGATCCTTGTAGGGCGCTGGCCGCACTTCGGTGATGGTGAAGTGGCAAAAACCAACAATAGTGGACTTGGTAGCGCTGGGACCAAAGTCAACCACCGGCAGAACTACCGTCCATTCGTCAGCGAAGCCGTCGCCGTCGGTGTCTTGACCTTCATATTGAAATCTCTGATACAGCTTATAAAAGATCCAGTTGCTCAGGTTGCCGTTTACAACGTTTATTTCATCCCCCACTTCCAACTCCGGGGCTTGGTATTGGCCCGTTATATACTTGGATACCACGCACTGGACATCGCAGGTATGTTTGAAGAAGGTTGTCCATTCGGCATTTTCAGTATGTTCACTGTGAAATTCCAAGGAGTCGCCGCAGTTGGGCCCATCGCCCTCATTAAGGGCTTCCTTATTCACCGCAATGGGCAAATCCACGGTGGTCGCAGGAACCGAGCCGGCATGGCCTAAAAAAGTGGACACCGGGGTGTTGGCGACATTGTCGCGCCGCACGGTCACCTGCATGGCGTTCAGTTCGCTGGGGTTGGATGGGCTTGTAATAGCGAAACTCTTGGTCTCAGGGTCCCATTTCCCCACCGTGATGTCCTCCTGGCGCAGCATCAAACTCTGACCCAGGGACTGATTGACCAAACTGTATTGCTGGGCGCTGGTTATGCCCGCGCTAATTGCCATCACGGGATTGTTGTCAGCGTCAATGGTCATCATGGTGTTGGCTCCGGCCAAGGCTGCGGAATCAGCTGCATTTTGCAGCTCACCCTTGGCGGAATACACCACGCCCACGTCCACGGCCATGCCCACCATACCGCCGATTGCCGGCAGCAAGACGGCAAAGAGCACCATCATGGCACCCTTTTCATCCCTAAAAAAACGCCTGATTTTTTTGATTACAGCCATTGCCAGACTCCTTCACCGGCCCGACCGGCGTTACTCGACGCCGGCCGCCCCCTGATCATCAAGGCAATGGCAGTTAGATTTGAGGCTTCCAGGCAACCCGGCCATCTCCTTGAGATCCGTTGGCTTTCCGTCCCCACCTCACGATGGGTTTGGCTTTTTCTGGGTCTATCGCTGATACAGGCGCGGGATCGATAAAAACCCGTTTTCCTCGTTTTCTATCTTACCTGAAGGCGTAGAAAAA
>JASFOZ010000342.1:0-5260 GCA_050116255.1 Desulfarculaceae bacterium | reverse complement strand
TAAGAAAGGAGGCCCGCCACCGCCTGGGCCTGGACCCCATCTGGGGCCTGGCCGCCAACAAGCTGGTGGCCAAGGCAGCCACTCGGGTGGTGAAACCCCTGGGCGAATGCCTGGTGCCGGCCGGCGGAGAGGAGGCGTTTTTAAAGCCTCTGCCGCTCCACATGCTGCCCGGCCTGGAGCGCGAGGATCTCTTGATTCTAAGGGACTACAATCTGGCGCGGGTGCAAGAGGCCCTGGCCTGGGGGGCGGAGCATTGGACGCTCTTGTTCGGGCAGCGGGGAACGGCCATCCACCGCCTTTTGCGGGGCAAGGACGATTCGCCGGTGCTGCCCCTGGATGCCAAGCCGCCGGTGGTGCGCTTTGATCACGAGTTCGAAGACGACACCAATGACGCGCCCCAGGTGCAAAGAGCCCTGCACGGCCTGGCCGAACGGGCAGGTCAGCGGCTGCGCGGCCTGGGCCGGGCGGCCCGGCGGGTGGCGCTGGTCCTGGACTACAGCGACGGTGCGCGTATTGCCCGCCAGCGCTCCCACCCTCAAGGTACGGCCAACGACTTTCTCATCTTCGCTCTGGCCCGGGCGGCTTTGGCCTCGGCCTGGACCCGGCAGGTGCGGCTTAGACATTTGCGCCTCATCTGTGACCACCTGGTGTTCCCCACGGCCCAACTGGAGCTGCCGCTTGCGCCGGACGCGGAGCAGGCCCGGCGCCGGAAGGAAGAGAGCCTCTTAAGCGCCCTGGACCGCATCCGCCAGCGCCACGGAGCCGGCTTGGTGCGGTTGGGCCGCAGCCTGACGGCCTGACCATGCTGGCCCTGGGCGTGCGTTCCCATTATTCTCTGATGTGGGGCACCGCCTCGCCCGAGGCCCTGTGCCGGGCGGCCAAGGAATTAGGCTACAGTGGCTTGGCGCTCACCGACACCGACAATCTGTACGGTTTGTGGGAGTTCCTCCGGGCCTGCCGCCATCATGGCCTGAAAGCCGTGATGGGGGCAGAATTGACCGAGCCCCACAGCCCGCGCCGCGCCCTGTGCTTGGTCCGGAGCAATGAAGGCTTCCGCAATCTCTGCCGCCTGCTGACCGCCCGCCACACAGACCCGGAGTTCGACCTGCAAACTTACCTGCCGCCCCGCGCCCCTGGGCTGGAAGTGCTGACCACCAGCACTGAATTGCTGAGATATTGGCGGCAGGCCGGACTGAAAGTCATGGCCGCCTTGCCCCGGCGCCTAAACGGTCAAACCCACCACCTGCGCCAAACCGCCCGCAAGCTGAGTGCGCCCATGGCGGCTGTGGCGGGCAGCTTCTTTCTGGAGCCCGGCGACTACCTGTGCCACCGGGTGCTAAGGGCCATAGCCCTCAACACCTCGCTCTCGCGCCTGGAGCCGCCAGACCTGGCTCCGCCCGACGCCTGGTTGGCCCCGCCGGGTGAATACGCCCGCCGCTTCGAGACGCTGCCCCGGGTCCTGCGTGCGGTCCGGGAACTTGGCCAGCGCCTGGAGTTCATGCCTCAGCCCGGCACCATCATGCCGCCCTGGGGAGATCCCCAAGGCCGTAGCGCGAACGCGGTGCTAAGGGAGCGCAGCTACGCGGGCGCGACCCGGCGCTATGGTGAGCCCCTGCCCGCGGCGGTGAAAGAACGCCTGGAGCGCGAGCTGGGCATCATCGCCCAAAAGCATTTTTCATCCTACTTCCTGGTGGTGGAGGACATCGTGAAACGCAGCCCCCGCATCTGCGGCCGGGGCTCGGGCGCGGCCTCCTTGGTGGCCTATGCGCTGGGCATCACCAACGTCTGCCCCATCAAGTTCAATCTCTATTTCGAGCGCTTCATCAACCCTCAGCGAGTGGACCCGCCGGACATTGACATCGACTTTGCCTGGGATGAGCGCGATGGGGTGATCGAATCCGTGCTGGAGCAGTACAAAGGCCGCTCGGCCATGGTGGCCACCCACGTGCTCTTTAGGGGCCGCATGGCCATCCGCGAGGTGGCCAAGGTTTACGGCCTGCCCGCCCAGGAGATTAAGCAAGTTATGCGGCGATTGCCCTGGCTGCGGGGCCCGGTGGAAGGCGAGACCGGCTTTTATCCCAAGCGCCAGGCCCTGCCCAAGGGGGCCAAGCCTGGCCTGCCTCCGCCCTGGCCGGAAATCCTCTGCCTGGCCCAGCGCCTCATCAAGATTCCGCGCCACGTTTCCGTGCACGTGGGCGGAGTGGTTATCACCTACGGCCCAATCTGTGATTATGCACCATTGGAGACGGCGGTAAAGGGAGTGCCCATCATCCAGTGGGAAAAGGAAGGGGCTGAGGAGGCGGGCCTGGTTAAAATCGATCTTTTGGGCAACCGCTCCCTGGCCGTGATCCGGGACGCCATCGCCAGCCTGCGCGCGCGCGGCACTGAGCTTGACGAGCGCACCTGGCAACCCGAGGATGATCCCGCCACCCAAGACCTGGTAGCCCGGGGCCAAACCATGGGCTGCTTTTACGTGGAAAGCCCGGCCACCCGGCTGTTGCAGGAAAAGGCGGGCCGGGGCGATTACGAGCATCTGGTGATCCACTCCAGCATCATCCGCCCGGCCGCCAACGACTATATCCAGGATTACCTGCACCGGCTGCAGGGCGCGCCCTGGGAGCCCATCCACCCCCTCTTGGCGGGCATCCTGGACGAGACCTACGGCATCATGGTCTATCAGGAGCAGGTCTCCCAGGCGGCCATGGCCCTGGCCGGTTTCAGCCACGCCCAAGGCGACCGCCTGCGCAAGGTCATGACCTGGAAGGACACCAGCCGGGCGCTCAAGGATTATAAGGAGAGGTTCGAGCGCGGCGCCCGGGCCCGGGGAGTGAGCCAGGAGAAGATAGACGAGATATGGGACATGATGATGAGCTTTTCCGGCTACTCTTTCTGCAAGCCCCACAGCGCCAGCTACGCCCGGGTCTCCTTTCAGGCGGCTTATCTCAAGATTCATTTCCCGGCCCAGTTTATGGCAGCGGTGATCTCCAACCAAGGCGGTTTTTACTCCACCTTTGCCTATGTATCCGAGGCCCGGCGGCTGGGGCTCGCCATCTTGCCGCCCTGCGTCAACCAAAGCCAGGTGCACTGGACCGGCCAGGACAAGCAGTTACGGGTGGGGCTAATGGCCATCAAGGGCCTTGGTCAAGCCACGCGCAGGCGTCTGCTGAAGGCCCGTGAGATGCGGCCCTTTGTCAGTTTCGGTGATTTCATGCGGCGGGCGCGGCCCGAGGACGACGAAGCCCGGGCCCTGATAAACGCCGGCGTTTTTGAGGCGCTGCATCCCGGCCTAGAGCCGGCCCGGCTGCTGTGGCAATTGGCTCAGCATCGTCAAGCCACCCAAAGGCGCGGCAACATGGATTCCTTTTTCATGCCCGAACTCGGCCAGGCGCCGCCCCTGCCGCCCAGCGCGCTGCGTGACCGGCTGCGCCGTCAATACGCCGTGCTGGGCTTTTTAGTGGACCGCCACCCCATGGAGCTGTTCGCCTCGGCCTTAAAGGGCCGCAACCTGGTCAAGGCCTGTGATCTACGCCGACACATAGGTCGCCGGGTGAGCCTGGCAGGCTGGCTCATCACCGGCAAGACCGTGTCCACCAACAAGCGGGAGCCCATGCAGTTCCTAACCTTTGAGGACCAGACCGGCCTGGTGGAGGCCACTTTCTTCCCAGAGGCGTATCACCGCTTTCATATGATGCTGGACTGGTCTCATCCCTACCTGCTCAGCGGTCTTGTGGAGGAAAATTTCGGGGTGCCAACCTTGACAGTGGATGGGGTTGAGAGGATTGCTCCGTTTTGATTTGTCGCGTTATGAGGCTTTATCTGGGAAGTCGAATCCCGCCTGGCCGACATCAGCTTCCAAAGGCTCAATAAGCTCCGGGTCTTCGTTGGTGGCCGCGTTTACGTCAGGCGAAACCGGGTAGCAATGCATCTCTTCTGAAGGGTAGGGCCGCAATAGGCTGGTGATCGCCTCCAAGTCATTGCCGTCCCCGCCGCCCTCCAACCAGCGGGCTTCGTCTTATCGACACAGTATCGCTGGCATCCGATCGTGGATCCTTTGCGCAAGCTTATTGGTCAACGTGGTGATGATAGTGAAAGAGAATACCATCTTAAAATGAATAGGAGGACGCAAAGGAATTGGTTAATCAAAACGTGCAGGGTTGAAGTTTATAGATCGCTCCCAAAACGCTCCCATTTGCTTCCCCCCTGCTTCCCCGAGAAAATTGCAGGCCAACTCCTAAAAGTTGGCCTGCATGATAACTTAGTGATATGTTTGGTGCCGGAGGAGAGATTTGAACTCTCAAGGGGACAAGCCCCGGGGGATTTTGAGTCCCCTGCGTCTGCCAATTCCGCCACTCCGGCTATGGCCACTTTATAGGCCCCAAGCCCGGTTTGGTCAAGCCCTGCCTGAGAAGTTTTTTGCGGGCGTCTCTGTTTAAGGCTCGGGCTCCGGCGGCTTGGGGACAATTTGCTTGTTTAAGCCCCAGCGGTAGGGTATAAATAAATCCTCTTTTTTCCCCGGCAAATGAGACGAAAGCGGCGTTTATGTCGCACCCTGAAACCCAAGTTGTTTTTTCCCCGGCCCAATTAGACGACCTGGTCCGCTCGCTCGCGGAAGCGGTGGCTGCCTTTAACAAAGACGGACAGGATCTGGTCTTGGTGGGGATTCGCACTGGAGGGGCCTATCTGGCCCTGCGCATGGCCGGTCTGATCGCCTCTTTGGCCGGAAGCAAGCCCCCGACCGGCGTAATCGACATCACTCTATATAGAGACGATTGGACCCGCCTGCACAACAAGCCCCAAGTGGGCAGCACGGATATAAGCTTTCCCATAGAAGACCGGACCGTGGTGTTGGTGGACGACGTTTTATTCACCGGCCGTACGGTGAGGGCCGCCTTGGACGCCCTTATTGACTTTGGCCGGCCCCGGCGGATTGAGTTGGCCGTTCTTATAGACCGGGGCGGCCGCGAACTCCCCATACACCCGGATTATGTGGGGGCGGTGGTTGATTGCGGTGCTGATGAAGTGATCGACGTTTATCTGACCGAGGAAGGCGCGGCAAAGGATGAGGTGGTCAGGCGCCCCCGTTTGGTGCCGGTGGAAACGAGTCTTCTGTAGTCTTCCCAATAACATCAACACAATACTTGACAGTGCCTTAGCCAAGAGTATAGGTAAAGAGATGCTTGTAACTGGTAGTAACAAAGTACGCCTATATCTACGTTTATTATCAGTTTACTAGCTTAATATCCTTATCAATACTAGCGCC
>JASFOZ010000341.1:0-5262 GCA_050116255.1 Desulfarculaceae bacterium | reverse complement strand
CACACGCTTACCGGAAGAGCATACCGATCATGGCGAATACCTGCCTAAATGAGCGATGCCATCAGTAATTGTGGCCTGAAAAAACCACCCCACATGCGATGCTAACAAGGCGGATATCTCTAGCTGGGCCGTAATAATTACAGATTCTCCCTTATTATGTCCTCCAGTATCATGGCAGAATCCTTGATTATGCGGGCCGGCAGACCGCTTTGCCTCAAGGCCTTGGCGCCCTCCGGGGTGCCCATGGTGTGACCGGCGCAGAGTTCCCGGCACAAGAGCGAGCCCCGGCGCTGGATGAACCTCTCCCCAAACTCGGCCACCAGCAACATGGAGTTTTGGCGCTTGAAAACCTCCTGGGCCGAGGCCGGGCCAAACACCAGGCCGATGACCATAAAGGCCGCGGTTATGGCCCCGCAAGTTTCGCCCATCTGCCCCATGCCGCCGGCAAAACCGCTGGCAATCTTCATGGCGGTCTCGTTGTCCAAACCAAGACTAATTCCATAAGTAACTAAAATGGATTCGGAACAAGAGCAGCCTCCCTCACCGGCAGATACCGCCTGATTAACCAGGTTTTGTAGATTCTTATCTAGGGGCTGGGTAAGAGAAAGCATGGGTTGGTCTCCACTTATTCCTTAAATAAATATTATCTAGGCAAATAATATATAATCAATATTTGACCACATTACCCCTGATTAACCGGCTCTCAGCCGGATTCGGCCAGAAGGTTCTGCTCTATGAGCCGTAACTGATCTCTGAGGGATGCAATATCAGTCTGGTTCAGGCCTTGGTAAAACCTGCCCTTTGCCTCGATAATCTCAGGGAGGATACGGTCCTGTAGGGCCTTGCCTTTTTCAGTGGCATATATAAGAAAGCTCCTGCGGTCCTGGGGGTCAGGTCTGCGCTCCAATAGGCCGCGCTTGGCCAAGGCATCGAGCATCCTGGTTATGTTTGGGTGATCATTTAAGTTTTCGTCTGCCAACTCCCCTTGGGTCTGCCCGGGATGGGCGGTTACCTTGAGCAGCAGTCCCCACTGCTCCGGAGTTATGTCCAGGCCCTGCGACTTTAAGAATTGGCTGGCCCGCAGCCTGAGCAGCCGGCCCACCCGGTAGATTAAATCCGAGGCCGTGTCTTCCGGGGAATAGGTTTCATGAATACGAACCGCCGCCATGCCGCCTCCTAAATTTGCCTAGGCAATTATTGCTATAGAAAATAGTGCACAGGGATTCGTTTGTCAAGCTAAAACCTGGGTATAGTGGATTGAGCTGATTTTTCTATATAAATCTGATTATCCGGTTTGCTGCTGGCTGTGGGGTGCGGCCGGCGCTTAAGAGATTTCTTGGCTGAGAAAACTAAGCGATGTGGAGATGTCCGCCTGATAACAATTTTCAGTTTCGCTCTTTATTACCGCCTTGATTATTCACACCCCACTTCCCTTTGCACCATGCCAGGGTCTAAAATAAAAGAAACACCTAATAGATATAGGTTTCTGCTTAATAATCCTTCAACTTCTAAGGCTGCGGCCCATTTGGAAAAAGCCTACTCAATTTCGGCCGGATTGAGAAAAGATGTCAAAGGACTTTAAAGACAGGTTTTATGGGCTTGAAAAGAAATACCGCGTGATCGCCGATAACTTAGTGGATGCTGTGTGGGCGGTGGATGCGGATTCCCTGAAGTTTGAGTTCATCACTTCATCCATTGAGAGATTAAGCGGGTTTACAGCCGATGAGTTTGTGAATTTCACAGTCCAGGAAAGGCTTACTCCAACATCCTATAGTAAATTGCTTAAAGGTTTGCAGATTGAAAGAGACAGGTTTGAGCACGGGGAGGATGTCAAGAACCACGTGGAAGTGGAACTTATTCATAAAAGTGGTTCCACCTTCTGGGTTGAGCTGACCACTAAATTTTTCAGAGATCCCAACGGTTCTGTAAAAGTGGTGGGGGTGGCAAAGGATATAACCCAGCGCAAAAAAGCTGACAAGGAACGGGAGGAATTGATCGAAAAACTTGAGAATACCTTGGCGGAAAAAAACGAGTTAAGAAAAGAAATAAATATCTTACGTGGTCTTTTACCCATATGCGCCGGTTGCAGGAGGATCAGGGATCAAAATGGGAAGTGGTGGCCTTTGGATGCATATGTGGAAGAGCACTCGGAAGTGCGGATGACCCACACCATCTGCCCTGACTGCAAGGATATCTATGCCAAAGAACTGGACTAAAACGGTATCTTTGACTGAGAAAAACTGCCAGGCAGGCACCTGCCTTAGAATTTGCCCCTATTAATATCAGCAATAACGGACTCACCAACTCTGCGGAGATACAGCCATTGACCGAGTGGACGCTTGACATATACAAGGGCGTGACCCTGGTTACCTTTAAACCCGGCACCCCGATTAAACCGGATCTTTTAAGGGCCGTTTATGACAGCCTGAATTCTGATCCTACCAAATACCGGACCTGCAACGTGGTATGGGACGTGCGGGGAGTCCTGTTGGCGGAAAAACTGGGCTTTGAGCCCATTTTTAAGCTGGTAGACTACTTTACTGAGAATAGAGAGGACTGGTGGACCCATGACCGGACCGCCTTTGTGGTGGATAAAAAAGCGGTTGCGGGCCTGATCCGGATCTTCGATGCCCTTAAAGACCAAAAGCTCCCCTATGAGGTCAAGGTCTTTTGGGATGATTTGGAGGCTGCCGTAGCCTGGGCAAATAAGACCATAGAGATTGAGGCAAAATAGCCCTTCTTACCCTGTCCTTGCCCAGCCAGCGAATCATAGGGGCAAGTGGCTGATTTTTAGCCCAAAGTAAAGGACAGCAATTAAATACAAGATTCTGTTGCCAAGCCGCACTAAAGTTGCTAGTCAGGGCCATATTGCCAGCGCCTTTTATTTTAGATAAGGTATTATTTTAACTTTATATATGAAACCACTCCTTTCAGATGACCGGGCAGAATACTGGCGCAGCCCCCATTTTCAGGGGCTGGAGCTTTTGCATGCCCATTATAAAAGGCATCGATTCAACCGGCATTTTCACGAGGTTTACGCCTTTGGGGTTATTGAGGCGGGCGCCTTGGGTTTCCGTTACCAGGGCGAACAGGTGGTGGCGGCGCCGGGGCAGATAAACCTGACTATACCCGGTGAGGCCCACGATGGTTTTGCCGCCTGCCCCCAGGGTTGGCAATACCGTATGTTCTACCTGGACCCCGGTCTTCTGCAGCGGGCTGCCTCGGAAATTGCCGGCAAGCCGAGGGGGTTACCCTTTTTTAAGCAGGGGGTGATTGGAGACCTGCCTTTGGCCGCTGAGTTAAGGTCCGTTCACCAGGCCATTTCCAGGCCCCATGCCAGTCTGCTGGAACAGCAGACCCGGTTGCTATGCTTTTTGACCAAGATGATCTGCCGTCATGCCCAAGACCGGCCCTTTCCGGCCAAGGTTGGGCTTGAACGGGGGGCGGTGGCAAGGGCCCGCGCTTATATTTACGATAATCACTCTGAAAACGTGACCTTAAATGATCTTAGCAACATAGCGGGCCTGAGCCGGTTTCATTTCCTCAGGGTATTCCGCAAACAAGTAGGCCTTACCCCCCATGCCTATCTAAACCAGGTGCGTTCCCTTAAGGCCAAGGAAATGTTGGCCAATGGTCTTCCCATTGTCCAGGCGGCCTTGGATACGGGGTTTGTGGACCAAAGCCATCTGAACCGCATCTTTAAAAAGACCTATGGGGTCACTCCCGGAAAATACCGCAATAGTATCCTAGACCAATAAGCAGCTAACCCATATGTTGGGATTGCCTTATTAAAAGGCATTTCTTCATACGGAGGGCTGCCCATGTCCGGGCCGGGTAGAGCATATGTTGATCTGGGGCTGGCCATGATCATTGTGGGCAGCTCTGTGGTATTTGGAAAAGTAATTACGCATTCATTTCCGGTATTTTTGGCATCAGGCCTGCGTTTTGCCATTGCCGCCCTGATTCTGGTTCCTTTGATTATAAAACGCGAAGGCGGTTTGCCGGGCTTTTCCAAGGCTGACCTGGGCAAGCTGTCTTTGATGGCCTTTTCGGGCCAGTTTTTATTCACGGTGTTCCTTCTATGGGGACTCAGGCTCACCAGCGCCACTGAAGCCGGGCTGATCACCAGCACCACACCCGCCGCCATGGTCATGGTGTCCATTTTGGTGCTTAAAGAGAGGCCTTCTTTTTATCAATTCGCCGGCGTTGCCCTGGCGCTGATGGGTATTTTGGCTATAAATGGTCTTGGATATAATAATTATTCAGAAAATATATCTTACCGCTGGCTTGGTAACCTTTTAATATGTTGTGCGGTTATGGGGGAGGCGGTTTTTCTGCTCCTGCGCAAGACCATGCCTCTGGGCTTCTCCCCGCTTACCATATCCGGGGCCCTTTGTGTGCTGGGGCTGGTCATGTTTGCGCCCTTTGCCATCTACCAGGGGCTGGCCTATGATTTTTCAGCCCCTGACACCATCGACTGGCTGGCGATTCTTTACTTTGGGGCCGTGTTCACCGTGGTGGCATACATACTATGGTTTCGGGGAGTTGTGCATGTTTCCGGCAGTACGGCCGGCGTGTTCACCGCTCTTATACCCATGAGCGCCCTTTCCCTTTCCGCCCTGTTTTTGGGGGAATCCATCACCCTATCCCATCTGGTGGGCGGAGTCCTGATAATAGGGGCCATCTTATTGATCTCATTGAGTCCTTCTCCCAAAAAAGAACAACTCACCAAAAACTGCCGAATCTCCTGAATAATTCTTAGTCAGAACATTAGGGATTTGACACCGGTCCCGGTCTATATTCTGGCCAACATGTCATTTTTGCTGTGAGTCTCTGCCAAAAAAAGTAATATGGGGTCTGGGGAAAGCCCCCACAGGTTCTGTCCTTGACGCTTCAGGCAGAAAAATCTTGATGGCAGGCACAAACAAAGACAAAGACACAGGCGCCAGGCCCAATGCCAGTCAGGTGGAGCAGGCCGCCTCTATATTGCGCCAAGGGGGCCTGGTTGTATATCCTACTGAAACTTTTTACGGAATAGCTGCTGACCACACCAATGCCCCAGCCCTGGACCGGCTGGCTCAGCTAAAGGGCCGGCCCGCCCACAAGCCAATCGCCCTGATATTGTCTCGAACCGAAGAGGTGGATCTATTGGCCAGCAAGGTTCCGCCAATGGCCAGGGAGCTCATGGCCCGCTATTGGCCAGGCCCCCTGACCCTGATTATGCAGGCCCGGCCGGGTCTGCATTCCCTTTTGGTTTCATCT
>JASFOZ010000340.1:0-5262 GCA_050116255.1 Desulfarculaceae bacterium | reverse complement strand
GTGCGGGTGGGCCTGGAGGATAATCTCTACATAAGCAAGGGCGTACTGGCCAAGTCCAACGCCGAGCTGGTGGAAAAGGCCGTTCGTCTGGCGAGTGAGATGGACCACCGGGTGATGGGGCCGGATGAGGCCCGCCAAATGCTGGGCACTAAGGGCATGGATAAGGTGAAGTACTAAGTTTTCTGAGCTGATTTGCTCAGGGATAGTCGGAATGGCAAATATCCTCAAAGCAGTTTGTCTGGCCAAGGCCTTCGGCTCAGTGCAGGCGGTGGCCGATGTCACCCTTGACGTGGAGCAAGGGGAGATCTTGGGGGTGTTGGGCCCTAACGGCTCCGGCAAAACCACGGTCTTCAATCTGCTCACCGGGGTATACAAGCCGGACAACGGCAGCATAGTCTTCATGGACCGGGACGTCACCCGGCTGCCTTCGGCCAAGCGTTGCCGCATGGGTATGGGCCGTACCTTCCAGATTCCCCGCCCCTTTGGCAACATTACGGTGTTGGAAAACCTATTAGTGGCTGGCACCCACGGCGGCGGAATGAGCGAAAAGGCCGCCCGGGCCCAGGCCGATGAGATCCTGTCCATCACTGGCCTGGACGCAAATACCCATACCTTTGCCCGCAGCCTGCGCCTTTTGGACCGCAAACGGTTGGAACTGGCCCGAGGCCTGGCCACAAATCCCACTTTGCTGCTGCTGGACGAGGTTGCCGGCGGGCTCACCGAAGCCGAGGCACAAAATATTCTGTCCATCGTGCAAAGCGTGCGGGATAAGGGTGTCACCGTGGTCTGGATCGAACACATCCTGATGATGATGGCAGGAGTGGACCGCATCCTGGTTCTGGATCAGGGCAAGACACTGATCTGTGGCGACCCCAATGATGTAATGAGCTGCAAGGAAGTCCTGGAGTGCTATCTGGGCGCGGAGGATGATCCATGAGTACCGCGCCGCTGCTGCAAATAAGCAACCTCGAGGTGCGCTATGGGGAATTCCAGGCCATCCGGGATATTACGCTGCATGTTGACCAGGGAGAAATCGTCTCTATCATCGGTTCCAACGGCGCCGGGAAATCCACCCTGCTCAAGACCATCACTGGCGCGCTACCCCCCTATACCGGTGAGATCCTGCACCATGGTGAGAATATCAAAAAGCTCAAGCCCTATGAAATTGTATCGCAGGGCATCGCTATGGTGCCCGAAGGCAGGCGTATCTTTTCCCGCCTCACGGTGCTGGAAAACCTGCAAATAGGTTCTTACACTGCCCGGGCACGCAAGAATCAGGAAAACGCCCTTAAGCAAGTTTACAAACTCTTCCCCATTCTGAAAGAGCGCTGCAATCAGCTGGGCGCCAACCTGAGCGGGGGAGAGCAGCAGATGTTGGCCATCGGACGTTCATTGATGTCCACGCCCAGCCTAGTGCTGTTTGATGAGATCTCATTGGGCCTGGCCCCGCTCATCATAAAAGACATCTACAAAACCATAGGCGAGATCAACCAGGCCGGCACCACCATGGTTTTGGTGGAGCAAGATGTTCAACGCAGCCTGAAGGCGGCGAACCGGGCTTACATTCTGCAGGAAGGCCGGGTGACCCTGGAAGGCAACCCGGATGACATGAGCGAGGAGCAGGTCAAAAAAGCCTACTTTGGTGTTTAAACCCTGACCCACCTTGTTGCGTCCTTGTTGGAGGTGGCAATGGAGGATTTGTTACAATCAGTGCTCAACGGCGTCCTGCTGGGCGGGATCTACGCAGCGGTGGGCATCGGGCTATCCATGATCTTCGGCATCGTGAAGCTGGTCAACTTGGCCCATGGCGATCTGATGATCGTGGCCACCTATCTGGCTCTGGCCATAATCACCCCCCTGAACCTGACTCCCTACCTGGCCCTGGTGGCCGTGGTGCCGATTATGTTCGGCCTGGGCTATCTGATCCAGCGTCACCTATTAAACCGGGTACTGGGCAAGGGCATGGAGCCCCCGCTCATCGTGGCGTTTGGGGTTTCCATCATCCTGCAGAACACCTTGCTGCTTATCTTCTCACCCGACGCCCGCTCCCTTAAAACCTCCCTGGTCATCAAGAGCATACCCATCAGCGAGACCTTCAGCATTCCCCTGATCTACCTGGTGGGGTTTATGGTCGGGGTGCTGGTGATCGCGGCGTTGCACATTTTTTTCAAAACCACCTTTTTGGGCAGGGCTATTCGGGCTGCCTCGGATGATGAGGAAGCCGCCCAGTACATGGGGGTGAACACCCGCCGCATCTACGCCTATGCCATGGGCATCGCAATGATGACCGCGGCGGTGGCCGGGGTGCTGGTGGGCACCACCTTCACCTTCTTCCCACACACCGGCCCCCAGTATCTGATCATCGCCTTCGGGGTGGTGATCATCGGCGGGGCGGGCAGCATGGTGGGCACTCTGGCCGGCGGGGTGATCCTGGGTCTGGCCCAGCTCTTGGGATCGCATTTCCTGGGTTCGGGCTACCAACTCCTGTTCGGATATGTGGTTCTCCTGGCTGTATTGACCTTCCGGCCCCAGGGTCTATTCGGAAAGGCATCCTGAAGATGAAGCAGATAGGCAACTGGCGCTGGATGGTTATCGCGATTCTGAGCGCGTTTTTGTTTTCGGTCCCCATGTGGGGTTCACGTTATGTTGTGTTGGTCTTCATGCTTTTCGGGTTGTACCTGGCCCTGGCTCAGATGTGGAATCTGCTGGCGGGTTTCTCCGGCCTGATATCCCTGGGGCAACAGATATTCATCGGCCTGGGCGGTTACACCCTGGCGGTGATGACTATTTATTACGGCCTGCCCATCTGGCTAAGCATTCTATGGGGCGGAATAGTCTCGGTACTATTTGCCCTGATCATTTCGGCACCCATCTTCCGCATGAGTGGGGTTTATTTCGCCATTGGTTCTTGGATCGTGGCAGAGGCCCTGATGATCTGGTTCAGCAACTGGACATACACCAAGCAGGGCATGGGGCTGTTCATCAAGGCTGCCACCAAGATGAGCATAACCCATATCTATTTTGCGGCCATCGCAGTTGGCATCGGCTCGGTGGCGGTGGTCTATCTTATACTGCGCTCCCGCCTGGGCCTGAGCCTTATGGCCATGCGGGATGACCAGGAGGCCAGCGAATGCGTGGGGGTTGACAGCTTCAAATCCAAGCTGGCCTGTTTTTTGATCGCAGCTTTCGTAACCGGCATCACCGCCGGGGTGCTTTATCTCAACCAGATATTCATCCAGCCCTACAAGGCCTTTGGCATCGAGTGGACCGTGCGGCTTTGCTTCATCGTGATCATCGGCGGCATAGGCACCATTGAAGGCCCCATCCTGGGCGCGGTGATATTCGTGCTTCTGCAGCAGCTGTTCGCGGAATACGCCAGCATCAGCCTTATCCTTTTGGGATCGGTCTCAGTGCTGATCATGGTGCTACTGCCCAAGGGCATCATGGGCAGCATTCAAGAGAAGTTGCGCTTTGAGCTTTTGTCGCCCCGGCGCAGGTGAGCCGGGCGGATTTCAATAAGGAAATAGCCGGGATCTGTTCGAAACATCAATCAAGGCAAAAACCACCTAATGCAAGCATAGGGAGGCGATGGCTATGAGCAAAAAGAAAAATACAGGCCGTTCGCAGGACAAGGTGAGCAGGCGAAGATTTTTAAAGACCTCCGCCGTGGTGGCGGCTGGTGCCGCAGTGGGCAGCTTTGGCGTGCCCCAACTGATCCGCCCGGCAGCCGCGGCTGAGCGCGGCTACATCCTGGTGGGCCGCTGCAATCCCTCCACCGGTACCTTGGCCGCTTTTGGCGAGCCCAGCCCCTGGGCCGACCAGGCCGCTCTGGACGCGATCAACAAAGACGGCGGCATCTTCATCAAGAAGCTGGGCAAGAAACTGCCGGTGAAAATGAAGCTGCTGGACACCGAGAGCGACCCCACCAAGGCCGGCGAGCTGGCCGCGCGCCTGATCCTCAATGACAAAATCGACGTGATGATCGCCCTGCACACGCCCAACACGGTCAACCCCGTCACCGCTGTGTGCGAGCGTTTCGAGACCCCCTGCATCTCCTTGGATGCGCCCCTGGAGCCCTGGCTGCCCGGTGGCCCCTACAAGTGGACCTATCATGCCTTCTGGTCGGTGGCCCAGGACTTCTACCCCGTCTGTAAGGGCATGTGGCCCCAAGTGCCCACCAACAAAGTGGTGGGGCTGGTGGCCAACAACGATCCGGACGGCATCGGATTCGGCACTGTATTCAAGGCTCAGCTGGCCAAGGATGGCTACAAGATCATCGATCCGGGCGTCTTTCCCTACGGCACCCAGGATTTCAGCTCCATGATCAACATTTGGAAAAAGAACAAGGTTGAGATCCTGTTTGGCAACGTGATTACTCCGGACTTCGTCACCTGCTGGCGCCAGTGCCAGCAGATGGGCTTCAAGCCCAAAATCGTGACCATCGCACGTGCCATCCTGTTCCCGGCCGCAGTGGAAGCCCTAGGCGAGGACTTGGCCCAGGGCCTGAGCTCAGAGGTCTGGTGGAGCCCCCATCACCCCTTCAAGTCCTCGCTCACCGGCCAGAGCGCCAAGGATCTTTGCGATGCCTGGACCGCCCAGACCAAGAAGCAGTGGTCCCAGCCCATAGGTTTTAAGCATGCCGCCTATGAGATCCTGGCCGATGCGCTTAAGCGGGCACAGAGCCTGGACAAAGAAGCCGTCCGAAACGCCATCGACGCCACTCGGCTGAATACCATCGTGGGTCCGGTGAAGTACAACAAAGAGCATTACAGCCGCACCCCGCTAGTGGGCGGCCAGTGGGTCAAGGGCGACAAGTTCCCCTGGAAGCTCAACTTGGTCTACAACAAGGAGCACACAAACATCCCGCTGACCGGCAAGATGTTGCCTATGCCTTAAAAGATTAACCTGATAAACCGACGAAGCGATGAAATTCCTATCCCCGTGGCAAGCTAAAGGGAATTGCAAGTTAAATGCAGCGATCCGCCCGGCTTTCATGAAATAAGCGGGCTAGAATTACGGGGTGTGTAAATACTATTAGGCACGCCCTGGTAATGGAGGCAATCATGCAACCGCCAGAAATGAAACCCCAGGAACTTTCAATTGACAAATTATTTGGCCTCAAGGGTAAGGTGGCGCTATTACCGGGGCTTCAGGCGCCCTTGGTGCGGCAGTTGCCAAAGGCTTGGCAGTAAACGGTGTTGATTTGGTCCTCAGCAGTGTGGAAGGGGAGTCCTTACATAAACTGGCCGAGGAGGTGAGGGC
>JASFOZ010000339.1:0-5283 GCA_050116255.1 Desulfarculaceae bacterium | reverse complement strand
CGTAAAGGCCCACATCGGGATATTGGGTCAAAACGCGCTTGAAGCGGCCGATGGCCGCCTTATATTGACTCTTGCGGTAATAAAACCTGCCCACGAACATGTCATGACCGGCCTGGCGCAGGACGGCCTCCTGCAAGCGGGGCTTGGCCTTGGCGGCCCACTCGCTCTTGGGATATTGTTTCAAAAGGCGCCGGAAGGTGTCCGTAGCCTTGCGGGCGAAAGTGGGATCACGGTCAAGGGTCAGCATCTGTCCGTGCCAAACCATCCCCATCTGAAACAAGGCGTAAGGAACCGCTTCGTTTTTGGGGTGCAGGCGGACAAAGTCGTCATAAGCCAAAACCGCTTCCTCATGGCGTCCTGCCTTGTAATAGGCATCGCCCACCCGCAGGTCCGCCAGCAGGGCGAAACGGCTGTAAGGGTAGCGGTCCTTCAGTTGTTGGAACAACTCCGCCGCCTCGTTGTAATCGCCGTCACGGTACAGGGCCTCTCCCTCGTTGGCCAGCACCTGGGCGGGGGTGTCAAAGGCCTGTGAATCCCCCAACACATCGCTGCTTGCACAACCACCCGAAAGGATGGCCACAAGCAGCAGCAGAGCCCCATTGTAAAAAGCTTGGCGTTTTTTCATGGGTATTCTTCCAAGTAATGTTGGGCCGATACCGCAGCCACCGCGCCTTCGCCGGCAGCCACCACTATCTGGCGAAGCATTTTACTACAGCAATCGCCCGCCGCAAATACACCCGCCAGATTTGTGGCCTGCTCAGGCCCGATATTGATGAAGCCATGGTCATTCAAATCTATTATATCGGCCAGAAAGGCGGTGTTGGGCGCAATGCCTACAAAAACGAAGGCACCGCTTATGGGTAGACTGAACTCGCGGTCGTTTTTCAAATCCTTCAGCCTAAGTGATTGCACTCCTTGCGGCCCGCCTTCAACGGCCAGAGGGACATGGGACCACAGCACCTCGATTTTATCATTAGCCAACACCCGTTCCGCCAGAATTCCGTCGGCCCGGAGCTGGTCCCGCCGGTGAATCAGATAAACCTTGCTGGCGAATTTGGTGAGGAAGTTGGCCTCTTCGGCAGCGGTGTTGCCGCCCCCAATGGCAGCGACCTCCTGGTCACGGTAAAAGGGGCCATCGCAGGTTCCACAAAATGAAACCCCTTTGCCCACAAAATCCGCTTCGCCCGGTATGCCCAGGCGGCTGGGACTGGCTCCCACGCACAAGATCACCGCCTTGGCCCTGAACTCGCCTTTGGGAGTGCTAAGAAGCTTCCAAGGGCCGTCTGTGGCAAGGCTGGTAACCTCCAGGCTTTGGATCTCCAAGCCGAATTTGAGGGCATGGTCGCGCATGCGATCGGCCAAATCAAAGCCGCTGACACCCTCCACATCCCCGGGCCAATTTTCAACCCAGTCTGTGTTCAAGACCTGGCCGCCGGGGCTGAGTTGCTCCAACAACAGAGGGTTTAGCCTGGCTCTGGCAGCATAAAGCCCGGCGGTGAGCCCAGCCGGGCCTCCTCCCACGATCACCAGGTCGCGGTCTTCCATGCCTTACACCGAACCAATCTAGGCGACGACCTTTTGCAGGGCTGATTCCAGATGGCTCTTGGAGACGGCGCCGGTGATCTGGTCAGCCACCTGGCCGTCCTTGAATAAAATCAGGGTGGGTATGGCGCGGATGCCATACTGCCCGGGTGTGGTGGGATTCTCATCCACGTTCATCTTGGCCACTTTAACTTTGCCTGCATACTCTTGCGCCAGCTCTTCCACAACCGGTGCGATGGCTCGGCAGGGTCCGCACCAGGCCGCCCAAAAGTCCACCAAGGCCGGAAGCTCGCTTTTTATTATCTCGGCATCAAAGTTATCGTCACTAACCTGGAGAATGTTTTCCGCCATCACGCAACTCCTTGACTTGTCAACAAAGAGCGCTCAAGTTGAGCGCTGCCTACGATTCTTGAGGTTATCGTATAGTCATAGGTATAGACTCCCGTTGATGGTTTGTCAACGAAACCCGGGGCGGTTTTGTTGGCCCAAAACCCCTCCGGCTTGGGTATGATGACCAAGACCGCACCTGGAGTTGTTATGGCCCGTGTACGTACTGTATTTGTCTGCCAAAACTGTGGGGCTGTCAGCCCCAAATGGTTGGGCCGCTGCCCGGCCTGCCGGTCCTGGGAAAGCCTGGTGGAAGAAGCCAGCCCCGAGCCTGCCTCGGCAAAGGCTGCGGATCAAGCCACGGTGATTCCTCTGCCCCAGGCCGCCGCCCGTCTCGAAGCCCGCACCCCCACCGGTATCGCCGAACTAGACCGGGTTCTAGGCGGAGGTCTGGTGGAGGGCATGGTGGTTTTGGTGGGAGGTGAGCCGGGTATCGGTAAATCCACGCTCATGCTTCAGCTTGCCTCTTCCCTGGGAGATGCGGGCCTTCAGGTGCTTTACGTTTCCGCCGAGGAATCCAGCCGCCAAGTGGGGTTGCGCTCGGAACGGCTGGGGGCGGGGAGCGACCGCGTCAGCCTGATGCCGGAGACCAGCCTGGAGGCGGTGATGCGGGTGGTAGGGGAGCAGGACTTCACCGCGGTGGTGGTTGATTCCATTCAGGCGGTGCGGGCCGCTGACCTGAGCGGGGCCCCTGGTTCGGTGGGTCAGGTGCGGCACTGCTCCGCTGAGCTGGCTTCTGCGGCCAAGAAAACCGGGGCGGCTTTTTTTCTGGTGGGTCACCTGACCAAAGAGGGGTCTTTGGCCGGCCCCCGGATGTTGGAGCATCTGGTGGATACGGTGCTCTATTTTGAAAGCGAGCCCGCCATGCGGCTGAGGCTTCTCAGGGCAGTGAAAAACCGCTTCGGCGCCACCGACGAAGTGGGTGTCTTTGAAATGACCGGTAAAGGCCTGTCTGCGGTGACCAATCCCTCGGGGGTGTTTTTGGCCCATCGCCCCCAAGGGGCGCCGGGCAGCGCGGTGTGCGCGGCGGTGAGCGGCACCCGGCCCCTTTTGGTGGAGATACAGGCCCTGGTGAGCCCCTCGGGGCTGGCCATGCCCCGCCGCCAGGCCCTGGGCGTAGACCCGGGGAGGCTGCACATGCTCAGCGCGGTTCTGGGCATTCATGCCGGTTTGGACCTTAGTGGGCACGACATATTTGTCAATGTGGCCGGAGGGATCAAGTTGAATGAGCCAGCTGCGGACCTGGCCGTGGCTGCGGCTGTGGCCAGCTCGCTCAAGTCCCACCCCATCCCCGCCGAGGCGGTATGTTTCGGTGAGGTGGGCCTGGCCGGTGAGCTGCGCGCTGTAAGCCGGCTGGAGGCGCGGCTGAGCGAGTCCTCCAGGCAGGGATTCTCTATGGCCCTGACCGCCCCTGTCCCTGCCCTCAAAAAGCCGGCTTTGCGCATTATGCAGGCCGGCCGCCTGGACCAGGCCTTGGACCTGCTATTGGCCTGAGATTTTTTGTTGGCTTAGGCGCTGCCAAAAGGCGCCGCTGGCTGATGCGGCGTCAGGTGTTTGAACCAGCCATATCCATGGAAAATATGACACGCCTGTTTTTTTGATGCGCAGGAGGTAGCAGGCCGGTGAAGGATTATCCGTCTTCGCCCCGAAGCCGGCGCAGGTTTTCCCGGGCGAAATCCAGCCCCGGGTCCATCTCCAGGGCGTGCTCATACATGGAGCAGGCCTCCTCGATGCGCCCCAGCTCGCGCAGATTGGAGCCGATATTGGCGTAATTTATGGCCTCGCCCGGTTCGATTTCAATGGCCCGGCTGAAGCATTCGATGGCCTGTTCGTGTTCTTTTTGCATGTAGTGGCAGAACCCCAGCAGGTTGAAGACCTCATGATGGGGTTCGGGGAATGCGGCTGCTTTGAGCAGGGCCTTTTTGGCCTGTTCATACCGGCCCAGGTCCTTGAGGGCAACCCCCCGCTGGGTGTGGATGCTGGCTTCATCCTGGGACGGCGGGTTCATCTCCAGGGCGCGGTCCAGCAACTCCAGGGCCTCGTCCGGGCGTTCGCAGTTCAAAAGGGCCAGGGCGGAAAAGAAAGGCAAAAAATAAGATTCCACGGCCACTTGGCTCATCTGACCCAAAACCTTGAGGGCCAACTCAGGGTTCTCGAGCTGACTGGCCAGCTTGGCGGTGTGAAACACCACGTCCGTGCCCGTGGTCCGCTGGGCAAAGTGAGCTCCGGGTATCAAGGTGTATACCGCCGGAATCTTAAGCTCAGGGTGGCTTATATCCAGGGTGTAGACTTCATAACCTCTTTGCCTCAAGGCCTGCACACAGGTCTTGATCTCCTCCAGCAGGTCCGGGTTGCTCAGGTCGGGCAGGGCGTCCAGGGGGACGGTTCCGGCTGATTCCATGACATAGCCGGCCTGGTCCAAGGTCTCGAATTTGGGCAGGGCGCTCACCAGATAGGCGGTGCGCTGATTGAAGTCCCCAGCCAGTTGGGCAACCTCGGTCAGGGCCCGGATGAGGGCCTTGGCCGGACTGGTGGCGGTGCCGGCTGCGTAGACTATTTCGCTGTCCTGGGGAAAGGTTGAGGGGTCGTAGCACAGGGCGGCCACCGAGGGAATGCCCATCTCACAGGTGAAGTCCTTGATAAAAACCTTAATCCCCACCTGGGCGAATTTATCCAGCAGCTCCCGGGCCACCGGGTCCCTTACGCTGGCCGGGTCGATCCCAGGGGTGGTTCTTTTCTCCAGGGTGACCAGCGCGCAAACATGCCGTTCCACCACCTCGCACAGGCTTTGCAGAACCGCTTCTTCCTGGCAGTTGCCTGCGGCGGGCCCGTTGTATTCGTTGATGGCGTAAAACCAGCCCAAGGGGATCATCTCTTCCCGCTCCCGGGTCAGGTTGCGGGCCCAGGCCCAGGTCTGGGGAAGCAGATTGAATATCTGCCGGCCTGTCTCCATTTCTGAGGGGGGGTGTTGCACCGCTCGTGCCGCCAAGGCGAAATCAAGGCTAGGCCCGGGGACTTCCTCCGCCTTGAGCAAGGGGAAAGGGGTTGTTTTTATAAAACTGAAAAATGAAAAGCGCTCGGCCAGCTCCATCAAGGCGCTGGCTTCGGCCTGGGCGGGGCTGGCGCCCTTTCCCATCTGCTTTTTGGTGCCGGTCAAGACGCTGGCCCGGTCACCGCAGAGGCTCAAATACACCGGAATGCCCAGGCGGCCCGAATCTATGCGCAGGGTTTGGCGCAGGACCTCTCCAGCCAGGGAAGCAAAACGCCGCTTGGCCCAGTCCACCGTCTCCTGGGGCGGGCGGACTTTGTCCTGTTCCCGCACATAGGCCTTAGGGGCGGACTTTAGGTTTATTC
>JASFOZ010000338.1:0-5298 GCA_050116255.1 Desulfarculaceae bacterium | reverse complement strand
GAACGAACCCAAGGGTGAGAACAGGGTCAGGGCCATGTTGGAGGGGCGCAGCACGTTGGCGGCGTTGATGCCCACCGGCCCCGCAGTCTGCACCACGATCACCTGGAAGGCGGCCATGAGCATGCCGCCGGCGGCGCCGATCATGGAGAAGTAGGTGCCCACGATAATGGCGCCGATGATGATCCAGATGGGGTTCATGTACCTGTAGCCCAGTCCCAGCCAGAAACCGTTCTCTTTGACGGTGAAGCCGTCTTTGTCAGACTTGGCGCCGTTTACATATACATCGAACTTGGTGTCCGGCGGGGTGTCGCGGTAGGTGGTGAAGGTCACCTTGAACTTACCGGTCTTTTTGTCCAGCTCCACCTTGGTGCCCTCATCCCAGTAATCTTTGCTCTGGCCGTAGTCAGAGATCACGCTGCGGGCGAAGATAACGATCTTACCCCGCATGGAGCCTTCCTTGGTGACGGTGTTGATACCGTAGGTGCTCTCGTGGTTGAACTTAAACAGATTCCATTGGTCCTGGGACTGCATGACGCCCAGCATGGCCTTGGCCTCGTCGCTGACTTTGTCCCATTTGGCCAGCTTGAACATGGTGGTGGAGTAGATGCCGGGCATAAAGGAGGGCCCACCGAACTTCTTGTCCGCCTTTTTACCAAAGGCATCGCGCTTGGTGGTCACCATGTAATACCAAACCGGAACCTTGCTCTCGGCCTTGAAGCCGCGCTTTTCGGCTTCTTTTTTTAACCTCTTGGTCTCGTGAATCCCTTTGGTGTCCTTGGGAGCAAAGGTGGTTTGCGAGGCTATGGCCAAATAAAGGTCCTTGCCTGGGTCTATGGTTCCCTCAATAGTTATGGCCTCACCGGCCAGTACATCTTTAGCGGCCAAGCAGTACCCCGGGGTCATGACGATGGTTAACAGAACCGCCATGAAGGCTATAGCCGCCCAGCTAAGTTTTTTCATGGTTACCTCCCCGATGTTATTAAGGAAAATTGCTTTCTCTCTTTCACGCCTATAATAAAACTGCCAGGCTATTGCCCAGCAGCATCATTACCCTTTAAACCAAAATATTTGATGGCCAAAAGCGCCCCCATCTCGGAAAAGGCCATGCCAACACCCAAAAAAATCACCAGATCCAAAAATCCCAGAAAAAAGAAACCAATCCAGTGGAAAAACAGCAAATTCAAGGCTAAAAAACTTACCAACCCGGTGGCAGCCCCGGCGCATACAGCACCCAGGTGTTTTCTCTGAAGCTGATCTCTGGTTTTTTCTATGAGGCTATAGCCGGTCATGGCGGCATTAAAGGCCATGATCCAGGGAATGACACCTCCCAGGCCGCCCAGTCTGAAAACACCTGAGAGAAAAACCACCAGGACAAGGCAGCCCATAACTCCAATGAGTACGGAGTATGCCGCCTTCTGTAGTAGATTAAGTCTTGTCACAGCGTCAGTGCAATCGAACATACCCATTGAGCCGGTTTGGTGTATTCCTATCTCGCCCACCTAAATAACACGAAGCTTAACCTTGAAACAAGTAGGTTATTCTAGGTTTTGACTCCAGCTTTGGATGGCGCACCCAAGCCCGGCGCTAAAACCCTACTCCTTCTTCCAAATAATTTATGCCCTTCCGGGCCAGGCGAAACCCAAAAATATGACTGTGTTGATTTGACCCTGAGAATGGTTGACAGCTAACCGTTGGACAAAGCATCTTAATCAGCCTGTTCGAAAGATACTATCCTTTAAAGCTATATAAATGCAAGCATTGTAAATAACTTTTTTGGCTAAAGCCGCACCCCAGGTAAAGTATATTTTGCATAAGATGAAAACATCAGCGTTTTCTAAGGCTTATTTTTTTACTAGATAAACTTCTTGGGAGACGTATAGTTTTTCTTGTGCGTTTTAATGGATAACTACCCAAGTGAGACCCAAACTAATTGCAGCGTTCACAAAGGCACGAAGATTTTCATGTATCTTTGTGACAAAGCCAAAAAACCAAACTAGACTTCTTAATTATTTATAATAATTTTTTCAGGAATTTGTTCATATAATACTATTAACAACTGGGGTTTATGGGCATAATTTCAAACCTCACTTTTTGTTTGTAGAATTGATTTTACTTATTCGCACCTGCCAGTTATAAAAAAACTCCCCTGACACCGTGGTTGGCTGAATATGACTCTAAAAGGGCTTATCTTCGATTTCGACGGAACCCTGGCTCATCTGAACATCGACTTCGACGCCATGCGCGAAGAGGTGCACTCCCTGGCCCGCCAACAGGGCTATTCCGGGCCCTGGCTAGATGGCTATCTACTTGAAGAAGTTGATTTTTTGGCCAAGGAACTGGGAGATAACTTTGCCCGGGACGCCGCCGCACTCATTGAACGCAAGGAGATCGAAGCCGCGGTTAAGGGTAGTTTGTTCCCTTTCACCCTGGACCTGCTCGCCCAGATCCAGAGCCGGGGCCTGGGGGTTGCCATTGTCTCCCGCAACTGCGGCCCAGCCATTCGCAGGGTTTTCCCGGACCTGGACCGGCTCTGCGAGGTTTTTCTGCCCCGGGAGGCGGTGACCGAGGTCAAACCCCATCCCGGCCATCTTCTGGCCGCCCTCAGAGGGCTGGGGCTTTCCTCCTCAGAGGCGGCCATGGTCGGTGATCATCCCACGGATATCCAGGCAGGCCGCGCCGCCGGCTGTTTTACGGTGGGAGTGGCCAGCGGGCGCATGGGGCCGGAGCAGTTGCAGGCAGCCGGCGCCGACCTGGTCCTGCCCCGGGCGGAGGGCCTGCTGGAGGCCCTGGCCTTGGGCAGCCACTAGAATACCCTTGCCTGGGCCTATAAAGCCCACTCCTGTTCAAAACCTTGTTTGGCAGACCGGCCGATTGGCGCCTAACCGCAGTTGCACACCGGGTCGGCTATCTCCTTTTGCAGGCGGGCCAGCTCAGCTGTGGTATAGGGACGGCCCTCGCCCAAGGGTGCCAGATTCCAGGCTCCTTTGGGGTCCAGGGCCTGTAAGACCCAGCTATCAGCACCCTTTATCTCCTGGGCCATTGCCTCAAGTTCAGGGCGTCCGTGCCAGGCCGGCCATATGGTGGAGCGGAATTGGTGGGGTATGCCGCAGGCCTGGATAAACTCCAGGGAGCTTTTCACCGCACTCAGGTCCACGGTGCGTCCGGCGGCCCGGCGGTAAGCCAAGGGCTCCAGGGGCGCTTTTAGGTCCATGGCCACCATATCCACCAAGCCGCTTTGGATCAGGTCCTTTAACATATCGGGACGGGAGCCGTTGCTATCCAGCTTGACCAAGAAGCCCTCTTGCCGAATGGCGCTTATTAGCTGGGGCAAAGAGGCATGCAGGGTGGGTTCGCCGCCGGTTATCACAACGCCGTCGATCCAGCCCCGGAAATGGCCCAGCCTCTCCAGTACGCCATCCAGGGGCAATGACAGCAGGCTCTTGGGGTCGGCACACAGAACGTGGTTGTGACAATAGGGGCAATAGAAGTTGCACCCGGGCAGAAACAACACTGCGGCCAGGTTTCCGGGCCAGTCCAGCAGGCTGGTCTCCAAAAAGCCTTTGATCGGCGGGAGGTTCTCCGCTAAAGAGCCCGCCCCCCCTTGGCGCTGCCTTTGGGCGCTGGGCTCAGGCATTGGCCACCTTGTTCAGATAAGACTTGATCTTTATAGCGCCGGCGATATGGGACATGTCATCCAAAACCAGAATAGGGAGTTCGCGCTGGGCCACTTCCACCAATTCGTGCCAGGCCAAATGGGCCAGGGCGTCGGCATTATCCGGGGCCAGCACCTCTTGGGCCACGCCCAGAGAGGGCAGGTCGAACTTGTCGGTGATATAGTGGCACTTATCGCAATCCGGTTTGGTGAAAAGCGTCATGTCCCATCCTTTCCTCTCGGATTATATTTTTCTGTTTGCTGGTTTGCGGGGAAACCCTTTTTTGTAAAAAAGGTTTTCCCCGCGCCCCTTCCCAAAAAACTTTAAGGTGCAACGGCTAGTCACACGTCACTTTCCAATTCTCACGCGTTCCGTTTCTGTCGTTTTAGCCAGCATTAAAAACGTCAGCAGATATCCCCCCTATAAAGGCTCATGAATATCCACAAATGCTATGCGGTCCTACATCGCCTCCTTCATGGAGTTGACCGCGAAAAAGCCGTTGTTGCGGTAACGGTCCCGGAGCTCGCCCAGTTTGCCCTTGTTCCAGGAGGAAACCCTGGTGAAATAGCCGGTGATGCGGGTTATCTGGTCCAGATCCTGGGAGCCGCAGAGCGCGCAGGTGTCCACCAGGCCGCGCTCGGTGTGCTGGCACTTTTTGCAGCAGGAGAACTCAGGGCTGAAGGCGACCTGATCGTTCTTGGTGTCCTGGAAGATCTTGATCACAAAGTTGGCCAGGGACTCCTTGGGGGGGCGCTGCTCGCCCAGCCAGACGTGGGTTATGGCCCCGGCCTCGATGAGGGGATGGAAGCGGCCTTCCAGTTTGACGCGTTCGATGGGGTTCACGGTGGCGCCCACGTTGAACAGGGTGGAGTTGGTGTAATAGACCTCGCCCCGGAAGAGGTCGCCCCTTACCACCCCCCGGGCCCGCTGGGGATAGTGCTTGAGGTCCAGCTTGGCAAAACGGTAGGCAGTGGATTCGGCCGGGGTCTGTTCCAGCACAAAATGCATTTTGTGGCGGGCGGCGTAGCGGTCGCTCAAAAGCTTCATATGGGCGATCACCTTGAGGCCGAAGCGCATGGCCTCCTCGGAATCGTGAAGCTCCTGGCCCAGGTGCTGCTGGATCATCTCGTTTAAGCCGGTCATCCCCACCAAGTAGCTGACCCGGTGCATACGCAGATAGCGCTCGCCGTCCAGCTCCATGGCCAAAAGGGCCAAGGGGCCGGTGGGCCCATGGTCCAGAAGCTCTTGGATAAAATCGCGTTTTTGCAGATGGGCCTTTATGGCCAGCTCCAAGCGGTCATGCAGAAGCTTGAACAGCTTGGTGTCGTCGCCCTGGGCCTCATAGGCGATGCGGGGCAGGTTGATGGTCACATTCTGCAAGGCGGAATAGCGCATGCGCCAGGGGGTCTTGGCATCTTCCAAGTCGCTCTGCTCCAGCTTAAAGGAAAGACGGCAGCATTCGCTTATCTTGGCGGTCTCGCCCCGGTCGAACACAAAATAGGTGTTCCCCATGGAAGAAGCCACATCGCAGATGTGGTTCAAGAAGTCCATATGGCCCTCGGTCTGGAAAAACTTTTCGGTTATATGGACCAAGGGTTTGGGGAAAAAGAAGGGGCGGCCGGCGCCGTCGCCCTCTTTATAGACC
>JASFOZ010000337.1:0-5304 GCA_050116255.1 Desulfarculaceae bacterium | reverse complement strand
CCGCACCGGTATCTAAGCCCCTTAGTCTATTAAAGATTCCCGCGGGTGTGGCCGATAAAGTAGGTAGGGAGAACATGGCATGCTCGCGGATGTTAACCTCATACCACCTGTGCGCGGCACCGAACCGGCCAAGGCCGCCCGGAGAAGGCGTGACGAGGAAAAAAACAAGCGCAAAGTGCAGCCTCGGCGCCAAAACTCCCGCGCCTTGAATGAAGACCAGGGAGGCCCTAACAAGGGCGCCGGGTTGGATCGATTTGCCTAAGCACAGGGACTCTTTTTCCCAGCCGGGCCGGGTTGGGCGGAAAGGGCGATCCTAGTCAAAAAATTGACAGCCGCCCCTGCGAACGGACCGGTGCGCGCCGGTTCGTCCTCCATTACCTGAATCCAACTCGCCAAACCAATATCAAAGTATGCTATGCTGAGCACAATAAAGGTATTTGTTCACTAGAGAGAACAAAATGGCGCTCAGCAGCTCCTATCGCGCCCCTTCTGTGGCCCGGGCCCTGAAAATCCTGCAATTGGTGGCGGACAGCAACCAAGGTCTGGGTATAAGCGAGTTGGCCCGGCGCTTGGGCATAAGCAAGGGCACCGTCTCCGGCATCTGCACCCAATTGGAGGCAGGGGGGGCCCTGGTGCGGGGGCCACAAAGCAAACGCTACTCCCTGGGCCCGGTGATAACTGCCTTGGCCTCCCGGGGCTCGGTTTATACGCGCCTAAAGGACGTAGCCGGACCCGAGCTCACCAGACTCCGCGATGAACTCAATGAATCCTTTTTTCTGGGAGTGGCCACCCGGGACCAGATCACGGTGGTGGACACCCGCCAACCCGCCGGCGTAATAGGCATCTCCGCGGGGCCGGGGACCCGGCTGCCTCTCACCGCCGGGGCCACGGGCAAGGTCTTTTTGGCCGGCCTCCCCCCTCAGGCCTTGGAACGGTTTTTGGCCTCAGGCCTGCCCGCCCATACTCCCCACTCGGTCACAGACCCGGAGCAATTCAAAAGACAGCTTCATCAGGTGCGCACCCAAGGGTACGCCTTGGAGCAGGACGAGTATTTGTTGGGGGTGTGGGGGGTGGCTGTAGCCCTGGGGTCTGAGGCCGGGCTGCCTGCCGCTCTGTGGTCCATTGGTTTCACCAGCGCTGCCAAGGCCGGGGCCCAGGAGAAAATAGCCCGCGCCCTGATCAAGGCCAGCCGCCGCATCAATCAAACCCTGGCCAAAGCCTGACCAGACCTCTGCCTATGGCTGTCCCCAGTGGTTTTTAACTTTTGGCATACGGCCAAGGCGGTTTCCCTTTTTTAGGGGATCACCCTAAACCAAGGGCCTTCGATTCTTTGGCTGCGGCAGCGCGGACAACGCCCCGGGGCGTCCAGGCGCGAGCGCTTTCTAAAAGTATATCCGCAATCCTGACACTGGGCCGGCTTCATCACCAGGCGTTCTTTTAGAGAGCGCCTAACGTGTTCCAGGTGATGGGTGGTTTCCTTGGGGGTGAGCTGGAGGGCGCGGGCCAACCCCATGTGGCTGGTTTCCTCATACTGCAAAAGCTTGGCAATACTCTGTCTGATAGTGGGGCTCAAGGGGAAAATGGCCTTACCGCTGTTGGAGACCCCGGCCGCGCATCCCGTTTTGAACTGGCTCAGGCAACGCGGTACTCACCTGAGAACTACTGCCGGAACGTTCCGCGACACCGACCGCACCGTTTACCGCTGCTTCCTTCCGGACCTGACGGGGTTCACAGCCGTCCGTCACGCGGTGTCCGACAAAAACTCAGGGTCTGCCCGGCTATCGCCTTGACCGAGCCCTCAACAGGCCTTCGGCCCCGCATAAGCGGATTTCAGGTTCAGGGCACCGCTAGCTCCCCGCCTAGCGCGGCCAGGGTCTTAAGGTTTGAAAGTATATTTATCACAAAACCGGCAAAGGGGCCAAAAAAGGGGCTGCCTTAAACGCCAGGCTGATGCGGCTGTTTTTTTGATAATCCATACAGGGGTACTAAAAAGCCCCGCCGCCGGCAGCGTGCGGGGCTTTTATTGGTTTTATTTGAAAATTTAAGCGAACTCAGGCCAGTAGCGGAAGCGGGACTATTGGGTTCGGCTCTTCGTTTGAAGCGCCGTTTCCCCTCAGCTATCCACCCGTTCCTTCAGCTCTTTGCCCACTTTGAAAAAGGGCAGCTTCTTCTGGCCCACTTGGATGATCTCGCCCGTCTTGGGATTGCGGCCCTGGTAACCCTCGTAGTCTTTGACCTTAAAGCTGCCAAAACCCCGGATTTCCACCCGGTCTCCCTGCACCAGGGCCTCTTCCACGGAGCCGAAGATGGTGTTAATGACCATTTCCGCTTTTTTTATCGTGAGGTTCTCGGCCTTGGCCAGCGCCTCAATGAGCTGAGACTTATTCATGGAAGAGTACTCCTTAGCCATGGATTCCAGTTAATTTTCGACATAGATAATATGCAGTTGAGGCGAGGCTGTCAAGTACAGACCCTTCTTACCCCTTCCTCATCTGCGACCATGCCAATTCCCGTGGAGGTCGCCTCCCCATGGGTATTAAACCTAACCAGGTTATGTCAAGTGTTATTTTATCTATTTTCTCAATGATTTTAAAAGCACTCGACTGACCAGCCCCGCCTGGGTATATTGCCAAAGTCACGGAGCAAGGTTTTTATGATCAACACAGCACAAGCGGCATGGCTTGGTTTGGTGCAGGGGATCACCGAATTCCTGCCGATCAGCTCCTCAGGCCACCTGGTTTTGGGCCAAAGATTACTGGGCCTTAAGGAGACGGAATTATTATTCGACGTGTCCGTGCATGTGGGCACCTTGGCGGCGGTGCTGTTTTTCTTTCGCGATGATTTGTGGTCCATGCTGCGGGGACTATGGGCCCATGACCAAGCCGCACGCCAGGGCCGGCGGCTGCTCTGGCTGGTGGTCTGGGGAAGCCTTCCCACCGCCGCCTTGGGCCTTTTATTCAAGGACCTGTTTGAATCCTTGTTCGCCTCCACCTATGCGGTGGGGATCGCCCTGATCTTCACCGGGCTGCTCCTGACCCTGACCCGGTTCTCACCTGCCCAGGGACGCGGCCTGGCCGAGACCGGCTTGGGCCGGGCCCTGTTGATCGGCCTGGCCCAAGGCCTGGCCATCGTCCCCGGGCTCAGCCGCTCTGGAACCACCATATCGGCCGGCCTGCTGCTGGGCCTGGACCGGCGGCTGGCCGCCCACTATTCCTTTGTGCTTTCGGTGCCTGCCATCCTGGGTGCGCTATTTTTGCAGTTATACGGGCTTGAGCCCCAAACCCAGGTGGTTTTGGCCCCCCTGTTGATAGGAGGCGCTGTGGCCGCGGCCAGCGGATATTTAGCCCTGAAATTGTTGCTAAAAGTGGTCAGACGGGGCAAACTGCACTGGTTCGCGCCCTATTGCATTATTCTGGGACTGACCGCTCTGGGCTGGTCCTGGTGGGGATAGGAGGACAGGGCATGTACAGTGTAGTGATGGCAGGCGGCAGCGGCACCCGATTCTGGCCGGCCAGCCGTAGACACCGGCCCAAGCAGCTTCTGGCCCTGGCCGGCAAACGCAGCCTGTTGCAACAGACGGTGGAGCGCATGCATCCTCTGACTCCCCCTGAAAAAGTTTTGATTGTAACCGGAAGGGCGCACGCAGCCGCGGTTAAGGAGCAAACGCCCCTGGTGCCCGAGGATCAGATTCTGGCCGAGCCCATGGGGCGCAACACCGCCGCCGCCGCCGGATTGGCTGCCGCCTGGGTGGCGCGGCAAAACCCGGAAGCGGTCTGTCTGGTCCTGCCGGCGGATCACCTAATCACCGATGAAGCCCTTTTTCTGGAGACCCTGGGCCGGGCCGCCCAGGCGGCCAGGGAGGAAGACGTCCTGGTCACCCTGGGGTTAACCCCCAGGTATCCTGCCACCGGCTTCGGCTATATCGAGACCGGAGAGATCCTGGACCACGGCGCTCCCCAGGTCAGCCGGGTTCTGGCGTTTCAGGAAAAGCCCGACCTGGCCACGGCTGAGGGGTATCTGCAGTCCGGGCGCCACCTCTGGAACTCGGGCATGTTCGCCTGGCGGGCCGAGGTGCTGCTGGCCGAGATCGCCGCGCATATGCCTGAGTTGTCCTCAGGCCTTGAGGAGCTGTCCCCCCATCTGGGCACCGCCGGCCAGGATCAAGCCTTGGCTGAGGTGTATCCCAAGCTGCCTTCCATCTCCGTTGACTATGGCGTGCTGGAGAAAAGCAGCCGCATGCGGGTGGTGCGGGCCGACTTCGGCTGGTCTGACGTGGGCTCCTGGGACGCCATGGCCGAGATCTGGCCCTCCGACCCGTCTGGCAACTTCTGCCTGAAGGGGCGGACTCTGACCCTGGAGGCCAAGGGAAATGTGGTGGAGGCAGGGGAGCGGCTCAGCGTCTTATTGGGGGTCCAGGATTTGGTGGTGGTGGTGACTGACGATGTGCTCATGATCCTGCCTAAAGACAGGGCCCAAGAGGTGCGCCGGGTCATTGATCTGCTGGAGGAGCAAGACCTGAAGCAGTATCTCTAGCCCCGGCGGGTCTTACAGGGGAAACAGAAGCAAATTCCGGGCGAACGAGGCCGGGGCAGGCAGACAAACTCCAGTCCCCGGAGATTTCATAAGGAGACAGCGGTTGGATTGGCTGCGCGAAACATTTCAGGGGATGGTGGACTGGGTGGCCCATTTCGCCTATACGCCTTATGGCGCCTGGGCCCTTTTTGCCATCTCCTTTGCCGAAAGCTCCTTTTTCCCCATCCCCCCTGACGTATTGCTCATGGCCCTGGCTGTGGCCCAGCCGGAGATGAGCCTGTGGTTCGCAGCCATCTGCTCTGTGGCCTCGGTGCTGGGGGGCATGTTTGGCTACTTGATCGGCCTCAAGGGCGGCCGCCCCCTTTTGTACCGCCTGTTCAGCCCCCAGAAGATCCAGGTGGTGGAGCGCTACTACCAGCGCTGGGACGTCTGGGCCGTGGGCGCCGCCGGACTGACCCCCCTGCCCTACAAAGTCTTCACCATCTCGGCCGGGGTGTTCAGCCTAAGCTTCCTGCGCTTTGTGGTGGCCTCGGTGGTCAGCCGCTCGGTGCGGTTCTTTGCCGAAGGCTTTATGTTCTGGTTTTTCGGTGCCAGCATTCAGAACTTTGTCAAAGACTATTTCGGCTGGATCACGGTGGCCTTTTTCGTGTTGTTGGTGGGCGGCTTTTATTGGGTGCGGGTGTTGGGCAAACGGGCGGTGAGCCAGGAGGAACAAAGCTGATGCCGCCTCTGGGGCCTATCCGGCTTGAGCCGCTTTTCCTGCCCAAGGTA
>JASFOZ010000336.1:0-5315 GCA_050116255.1 Desulfarculaceae bacterium | reverse complement strand
CCTTGGGCACCAAGGCGCCGGAGCGGAACTCTGCCATTTCTGCCAGATCATTGCTGCTGAAATGTCTCTAATCAAGATTTGTGCCTTAATTTTTAAGCACTTGGAAATCGAATAACCCCAAACAAAAGCCGATTCTACCTTGAGGGAATCACCAACCTATTGCAAGGTGCCCGTTACCTCTTGGCATTTTTATTTTGCCATTGCCTACAAATATTTTTATAGATAACATCGTTGGCCTGGCCCGGCCTGTATCCTGGGCAGCCGGTCAGCTTATTTACGCAACCAATCGAAAAATTGATTTAATTGGCACCAAAGAAAGGCTGAACATGTCCTCAGAACAAAGACCCAAGACAGCGGTGTGCGCAAGTTGCGATATTGAGATGGAACAGCGGATTTGCAGAAATGAATCTGGGAAGCCTGGCAAAGGCTGCCCCACCTTGACGGCAAAAGAACTGTTGGCAGAGGCCAACCAGGAGTACCAAAAACCTCAAGTGGGCGAGTTTGCCCGACAGGCCTCGATTCAAGAGAGCGAGGGCTACACCGAGTCTCCTGTGCCCCACACATTAAAGCCCCGAATCCAAGAAATATGTGAATTTGCACAAAAAATGGCCTATCGCCGTCTGGGAATCGCCTTTTGCATGGGTCTTGCTCAAGAGACAGCCCAGGTGGAGAAAATACTTGAAGCATACGGCTTTGAGGTCTTCTCGGTTGCATGTAAGGCAGGAGGCACCAGCAAGGATCTTATCCATGCCAAATACGGGGACAAGCTCGCAAAGGGCGTTGCCAAGACCATGTGCAACCCCATATTCCAGGCAAAGCTGCTCAACAGCCTTGAGACTGATTTTAATATCCTGATTGGCCTTTGCGTAGGCCATGATTCGCTTTTTATTAGATACTCAGAGGCGCCGCTCACTGTCCTGGCGGTAAAGGACCGGGTAACAGGACATAACCCCCTGGCGGCACTGTACACCTCGGGCTCATATTACCGCCGGATCCTGAAACCGCAAGATTGATATTAAAGTAATTACTTTAATATCCTAACTCCTGTGAATTCAGCAGGCCGCTGCCGGGGACAAGAGGCTAGCCAGCAAAACCAAGAGATTGGCAGCATCAGCCTCATCGTCTAGTAGTTGGACTTTTGTCTGCTGAATTGTGTCCGAGCCCTCTTAGCAACTTGTAGTATAAACCATATTTTGTATAAAATACCTGCGCGATCCTAAGTGTCAGCTAGTTTGTTGCAGTTTCATTTATCACCACTGGAGATTCGTGCATGGTCTCAAAGGCACAGGGCCCTAGGCAAAGGGCGGCGGAGAATCGCCGCCTCAGGCTGGCCAATAAGAAGCTGCGGCAAGCCCTTGCTGCCAGCCAAGAACATACTGATCGGCTAAAAATAAGCGAAGACCTGCAACTATCTTTATTGGAGGCCTCGGCGGATTCCATTGTTGTCTATGACATGCAGGGAAGAGTGCAATACGCCAACCCTGCCTTTACCCAGGTTTTTGGATGGACCTTGGAAGAGCTAAAGGACCGCAAGGTGCCCTTTGTGCCCTCAGAGTCCCAAAAGGAAACCTCGCAGGCCATCACCGATATGCTAACCGGGCACAAGCGGGTCAGCCTGGATACCAAACGCCTAACCAAAACCGGCCAGGTATTGGAAATGCAGTTAAGCTCTTCGTTGTTTTATAACTTTAAGGGAAAACCTAAGGGGAACATTGTAATTCTGCGGGACATCACCAAAAGGAGGCAGACCGAAAAGGAGCTGGCCATGCACCGTGACCATTTAGCGGAGTTGGTGCGGGTGCGGATGGCTGATTTGCGGGACGCCAACAAGGCCCTTAAACGGGAGATATCAGAACGGCGCCGGGCTGAAGAGGCCTTGCGGGAGAGCGAAAATAAATACCGTTTGTTGGCCGAGCATTCGGCTGACGTGATCTGCACCCTGGATAAGGATCTGCGCTTTTCCTATGTGAGTCCCGCCGAAGAAAGGCTTTCCGGGTATAAGCCGGCAGAGATGATAGGCAGGTTCCTGGAGGAATTCCTGCCTCCGGCATCCATGGCAATAGTACGCCAGGACTTGCCTCAATCTCCGCAAGACCCGGTCCAGGCCTCAATTCAAGGCAAACTGCAAAGATGGGAGCTGCAAAGGCTCTGTAAAGACGGCTCCTTGATATGGATCGAAGTTACCACCACTTTTCTCTGGGACATACAAGGCAGATTCAACGGACTTCTGGGAGTGATCCGGGATATCTCCCCCCGCAAACACATCGAGCAGTCGTTAAGGCTGAGCCGGGAGCGCTACGCCTTGGCGGTCTCAGCCGGAAACGTCGGGGTCTGGGATATTGACCTGGAAAACGGAACCATGTTCACCGACCCCTCTTTAAAGGCCATGCTGGGGTTTAGAGACGACCAAATCCGCAATCACGTGGATGAATGGATCGACCGCATCCACGCCCAAGACCGCGAAAACATGCAAGAGGCAGCCCTGGCCCATATAAAGAACCTGGTGCCTCAATTCAAATCAGAGCACCGCATGATTCACAAAAACGGGAGCATACGCTGGTTCAGCACCGTCGGCTCTGCCATGCGCCATGAAAACGGGAGGGCGCACCGCCTGGTGGGCACCAGCACAGATATAACCGAGCGCAAGCAGGCCACGGAAGAGCTACAACGGCATCGGGCCCAGCTTGAAAAACTGGTTGCCCAAAGAACCTGGGAACTGGAAAAACGTAATGAAGAGCTTTCCATGCAGGCCTATAAGCTGGGAGAACTGAATTCAACCTTAAAGGTTTTACTTGAACAAAGAGAAAAGGATAAGGAGGAGCACGAGGAAAAAATCACTCTTAATGTAAAGGCCTTGGTGTTGCCCTACCTGGAGAAGTTAAGCGAATCAACCCTGGATTCATCCCAAAAATCCCTTTTGGAGATCGGGCTTTCCAATCTAAAGAATCTCACCTCCTCGTTTACATCAAACCTGTCATCCAAGCTGACAAATCTTACCCCCAGGGAGATTCAAGTAGCTAATCTTGTTAAAGAAGGTAAGGGAAACAAGGAAATCGCAGGCATCTTAAACCTATCAGTCCGCAGTGTGGAGACCCACCGCCACAACGTCCGCTCCAAGCTAGGGCTAAAAGGGAAAAAGCTTAACTTGCGGACTTATCTAAACAAAATCTAGAAATACTTATTTTGGTTAAGTAATATCTCGTCAAAAATTCGGTAACATTTTTATGCTATGTCATGCCATATTGGGGACGATTTTGTCGACAATAATTTGTTTTACAGTTCGCGTCATTATGGGTATCGACATTCATAGCTCAGCCAGTGTAAGGATAGATGCTTAATCGATTAACATCAGGAGAAAACAGCATGCATGAATCAGAGGAACTGTTGATGACCCGTGAGATCGAGTATGCTCAAGTCAGGCGGTTGACGCGTAAGGCCCCATTTGACCCTGTGTTGCAGACCTTGCTTGACCTGGCAGTCCCCTCCCGGCTATTGGCCCAGCACCTCGGGATTGACAAATCCACTATGAGCTATTACGCCACCGGCCGGCGCCACCTGCCTAAAAAGTACCGCCCCGTGCTGGTGGAGGTGCTAAAGCGCTCGTTGCAAACAGCTCCGGTCGCCTTGGAAATGGTTCGTGGCATGGAGATCAAGCATCGCAACGCCGAAGATGAAGAGCTGTTGCGGGTCACCATGGAGCAGAACCGGCAAGACTTTGAAGCTGCCATTGAAAAAGGCAGGCAGCTTCTAAGTGAAGTCGGCGAGATGGCGCCGGTAAAAAATCTTCACCAGGAAATGCACCTGGCTTCCTTGGCCTGATCCTCTCCCCTTCTCAGACTCATGATTGGTCGGGGCGTACACAAAAAGGTAAATTCCCACTAAAAACTAGTTTTAACTTATAGTTAATATTAACCTACCAGCCGCTACCAAAGCGCGGTAAAAAGGGGCAGGTACGACTATCCAACCTATAGGCCCGAAATGGCGGGAAAAAGGAGAAAAACAAGATGAAGCCTGGTCAAATCTTGGCAGCAGCCCTGGCGGCGGCTCTTCTGGGGATGATTATGCCTGCCTTTGCCCGGGCCCAGGGCAATCCAGCCGGCCTGGGCAAGCCTAGAGCAATCGCCGCCTGCTCCGGCCACGCCGCAAAAGGGGCGCTACAGGCTTTTGGCAGGGGAGTATGACTGTGCGGGCAAGCCCGGAGGCAGGTGCGCCGCTGTTTTTAGGATCGACACTGTCACTGGGCAGAGCTGGATTTACATGGAGCAGATCCATGACGGCAAACGCATACAGGGCTGGTTCAAGACAGTGGAGCTAAAATAGCCGGGGCGGCGCCTGCCTGGCGCTCCGGTTGTATGAGGGGTCAGGCCAGGTGCCAGCGGGGGCCCGCCGGGGTGTCGCTAACGACCACCCCCCTGGCCTCAAGCTGGCTGCGGATGGCATCGGCCTTGGAGAAATCCTTGGCCTGGCGGGCCTTTTCCCGCTCAGCCACCAGGTGGGCGATCTCCTGGTCTGCGGCCGCAGCCGGCTCCTTGTGGTCCAGTATGGCCAAGACTTCGTCCACCCGGTTCATAAAGCGAAGCACCCGGGCTATCTGTTCGGCCTCCATCAGCCCCCGGGAGAGCAGGCGGTTGATCTTCTTGATAAAGGCCTGCAGATGCCCCATGGCCTGGGGCAGATTGAAGTTGTGGTCCATGGCCTGCTGCATGCGGCTTCTGACCTCATAGAGGAGTTGGTCCAGATCATCGGCCTTTAGGCCCGGCTTGGCAAAGGCGAGCCTTTCCACAAAGCCGTTGATCTTGGCCACGGTCTTGTCAGCACGGGCCAGGTTTTCAGGGCTGTAGGTCAAGACCCGGTCGAAATGCTGGGACAAAAGCCAGTAGCGGATGGTGCGGGGATGATGGCCCTCTGCCAAGAGGTCGCGTAAAGTGACGTCCGCCCCCCCGGGCCGGGCCACCTTGCGGCCGCCGGCCATCACCACCTCGGAATGCAGCCACATGTTGGCCAGGGGTTTGGCGGTGAGCCCTTCAGCGATGGCTATTTCATTGTCCCCGTGGGGAAAGATCAGGTCCATGCTGGCCAGGTGAATATCCACCGGCTGGCCCAGGTGCCCGGTGGCCATGGTGGCGCACTCCACATGCCAGCCCGGACGTACGTTCCCCCAGGGCGAGGGCCAGTAGATGCCCGCCTTCAGCTCGGCCAGGGAACACCGCTTGAGCAGGGTGAAATCGCTGGGATTCTCCTTTTCGTAATAGTCATAATCCACGGTCTTGCCGGTCTGAATGGAGCCCAGGTCCATATGGGAGAGCTTGCCATAC